>CACZPF010000388.1 GCA_902782975.1 uncultured Lachnospiraceae bacterium | reverse complement strand
GTCCGCCGGGAAATGATTCTTCACGTCCGCCTTTTCGCTGCCGCCGTAAGGGGGATTCATGAGGATCACGTCAAACTGATCGTCCTCCGTGTAGTCCAGCACGTCCCGCAGGAGGGAATTATCGTGGTAAATCTGGGGCAGGTCGATGTCATGCAGCAGCATGTTGGTGACGCACAACATATAAGGAAACTGCTTCTTTTCGATGCCGTAAATGGAATCGTTGTACTGCTGCTGATCGGCCGTATCCTTGATTTGGGGCTGGAGCGCTTTCAGCCAGCTGGTGATGAAGCCCCCCGTGCCGCAGGCAAAATCCCCTAAGCTGGGGTATTTGATACAAACACATAATTCCCAGAGAAAAAACTGAAACCCCCTGAAACCCCTAAGTGAAACCCCCTGAAACCCCCATTGAAACCCCTGCAACGATACGGGTCTCACCATGCGCCTGCTCCTTCTTCCCCAATAAAATGATAGTTGTCATGAAACTGCTTTATTATCAGCAGGAGGAAGATAGTATAGCTTTCCATCTTTAGCAATCAGTTCAACATCCTCTTGAAAATAATCAGAGTCGCTATCCGGTTTTACAGTTGCACTTGCATGGCTCTGTTGACTGATCATAATTGCTGTGTGCCGAGAAATGTCTTTATAATTCAAATCATCATTAAAGAGAGCCGGTATACTCATGAAGAATCCTTCAATACCCTGGCGTTTCCTTCTTGTTGATTTTGTGTCTATCTCCAGTCTCTTAATATTCTTACTGTGCCATTCATTCAGCATATTAAGAGTGTCTTCTGCCTGCTTAGCAAAGGGTAAATACATAGCGTAACAGTAGTCCTTTGAAACAGCCCCCAGATTCAGTGCGTATGTAAGTTCTCCTATCTTTCCCATTATCTCCAAAAGGATCTGCTGATACTGATACCATCTGTTTGCTGAGGATACTGCCTTTTCATATTCTTCATAGCCTAATCCGTTTTTCTTAGTGTAATCCTGCAATGTCAAGTTTGCTTGTCCTAAAAGCTCTGCGCATTCATGCTCGAGATTCTTCAAGTGCATCAATTCTCGTTGGCGCAGTTCTTCATTTTCCATGGTCTCCATCTGAAATGTCGAACTTTTTTGTACTTCGGCTATTAGTGCATATACTTTGCTCTTATATTCATTGTCTTGAAACCCGGTGATTTGCTTAATATCATTGGAAATGGTATCAAGCCTATTGTTGATCTGGGTCATGTAGTACTGGCCAACAACCATGGATGCGACTCCCATAGCGGCATTAGCAACCCCCATTGCCGCTACACCACGCCCCATATTTCCATCGACCGCCACAAGGTTTGCATGTCCTCGAATGTTTTCTGCGCCTCTATAGAATCCACGAACTGCTCCGCCCATAGATCTGGATTGAGTAAGAACTGCTCCCTTGGGAATCACAGCACGATAGAGTTGGCCTGCCGATTGAACAGCTTGATTGTAGTTATGTACAGCCCCCGCATTTGCGATTGCCTGAAATGTGCCCGGTATAGCGTTATCCATCCGCGCAAGCAATTTGTTATCATGAACCTCAATTAGTCGAGATTCTTCTTCTTCGGTCAACGCAGGCAAATCTTCAAATTTTATTGACAGTTCTACCTGCTGTTCCTGTTTGATTATAACGTTATCTTCTTTAGCCATTTTGGTAACAGATTGATCTCGCTCGATAAGGTTTACTGTTTTTTTCTTCCTATGGTTGATCACCAAAAAAATGGCTATCAACAGTACAATAGCTCCTGCTGAAATAACTAACACTGGATTCTGAAAGTCCATCATCAGCCGATTCCCTCGTTCCTCACAATATAGGTAGCTCTTTATCGGAAAGAGATTTTTTGATTTACAAGTTCTACGAAATCATCAGCAGAATCTTTCCATTGCCCAGGATAATAGCCATGGGACAGTCTTTTCAGCCTTCCATTTTCATCAAGTTCACACTGGGCAGAAAAACGTGTTTTTTTGGAATTTGATGCATAATGAAAAACCAAGAAACCATATTGATGTTCTCTTGCTGATTATATCATTTTATGGCTGAATCGGCAACCGATTCTTCAATATGAGTGGAAAATCTTTTCGCCATGCTTTGCGGCGTTTGGAGGTGATTGAAAAAGTGTTGTTTTGTTAAAGGCAAGGAAACCCTGAAATGGGAGCAGGAAATCATCGCCCAGGCCAACGGAAGCGTCGGCATGACATTTGGCCGATTTGTGGAAATCTACTTCAATGATCTTAAAGAACGGTTGAAGGAAACCACGCTGCAGGGAAAGCATTGGATGATCGACACCAAGATCACACCTTACTTCAAATCCCTGCAATTGAACGAGATCAAGCCGACGGACATTCGCAAATGGCAGAACATCATGACCAGCTATCGGGATGAGAACGGCAAGCCTTACGCCGCTACCTACATTCGGACGGTCTACAACCAGCTGACAGCGATTTTCAATTATGCCGTAAAGTACTACGGACTAAAAGAAAACCCATGTCACAAGGCTGGCGGTGTCGGAAAGAAAAAAGCGGAAGAAATGCAGTTCTGGACGAAGAAAGAATTCAACACCTTCATCGAAGCTGTAAAGGATAACATGGCGGTTTACACCATCTTCATGACGCTGTACTATTCCGGCATCCGGGAAGGAGAGCTGCTTGCGCTGACCCCGGAGGACTTTGCCTTGGAAAAGAAAGCACTGTCGGTCAACAAGAATTACCAGGTGGTCCGCAATCGGGAAATCATCACATCTCCAAAAACGCCCAAAAGCAATCGAGTGATTCCGATTCCCGATAAGCTGTGCGAATGTCTGGACCTGTACATGGGATTGAGCTACGGCCTGAAGCCTACGGATCGCCTTTTTCCATATAGGAAGGAATTCTTATATAAGGCGTTGAACAAGGGCTGCAAGAAATCCGGGGTGAAGAAAATCAGAATTCATGATATTCGTTACAGTCACGCTTCACTGCTGGTAGAATTGGGATTCTCCCCACTGCTGATCGCGGAACGCCTGGGTCATGAAAAGGTGCAGACAACCATGGACACCTACAGCCATCTGTATCCCAACAAGCAGGTGGAGGTTGCCAATCAGCTCAACGGCTTGATCCCATAAACAGATTTTCTCATCAAGCATGGCCTGGCTACAAAGTTAAGGAGAATGTAGCCATTTTGTAGCCAGGCTAAAACGCAAAATCCCGGAAACGCCGGTAAAATCAGCGTTTCCGGGACAAAAAGAGTTAAGATTTCATTATTCCCACTCGCTCCTGGCAAAGCCATTCTAAGCGATTTTGTTAGGCCTATTTAGCTCCTATTATCCACATTCGTCATATTCCATCC
>CACZPF010000387.1 GCA_902782975.1 uncultured Lachnospiraceae bacterium | reverse complement strand
GACCACTGCTTTGAAGGCAGCGAGGAACACATTCGCTATGATACCGATGATACTGGTTCTGACGATCGTCTTCTCACGGGAGCTTTCACTTCCGCGAGTTTTATCTGTTATCTGTTGTTTTTCCATCTCTTTCTCTTCAGCTCTGCTGGCTGCACAGCTGAATTACCTCCCGCAAATATGTTGCATTTCATATTGTCTGCCCAGCCTTTTGTCAGATCCAGTATACCACTGTCCTTGACTGTTTACAGCACGAAACCAGACAAAAGTGTTTCCGCAGATCCTGTTATGAGTTATGATACAATTATCCAAAACAGACAGCAGGTTTTGACTGGAGAACAAACAAATGTCGTATGAGATTGAGCTTCCGCGTTTATGGGAAGAATGGACTGTTACAGAATGCATTGGAGAAGGCTCTTTTGGCAGTGTCTATAAAGCAGTCCGGGGAAACGCAGACCACAGCGAGAATCTGAATGATCCGGAAGCCATTGCCATAAAAGTCATCCATGTTCCGGGAAATTATACGGAGGAAGCCATTGCCCTCAAGGAAATGCATAACCCGGATACAGTTCAGGAGTATTTCCGCGGGATGGCGGATGACTATTTAAAAGAGGCGATCACGCTGAACATGCTCAGGGACAATGAGCATATTGTGAATATAAAAGCGTATGAGATCGAAAAGCGTAAAGATGGCGTAGGATGGACTGTTTTTATAGCCATGGAATTCCTGCAGAGCCTGCCTGATTATCTGGTAACGCATTCCATGACGGAAACCGAAACGGTCCGCTTTGGGATTGATATCTGCAGGGCGCTGGAAACCTGCGAAACGGCCAGGATTATACACAGGGATATAAAACCGGATAATATCTTTATAGACCGGAAAGGAAACTATAAACTCGGAGATTTCGGAGTTGCCAGGTATCTGGATGCTACGGTCGGGACCATGTCTGTGAAGGGAAGTTTCTCGTACATGGCTCCGGAAGTGTTTAACGGCCAGGAATATGATTCCCGGGTGGATCTCTACAGCCTGGGTCTTGTACTCTACCGCATGATGAACAGGCAGCGGGAACCTTTTATTGATGCAGACAAACAGATCATAAACTATCTGGACAGAAAAAACGCGCTGAAAATGCGTATGGACGGGGAAAATCTTCCCAGGCCGGTAAATGCATCAGCTGCCTTCTCAAGAATCATTTTAAAAGCATGTGCCTTCAAGCCTTCCCAGAGATATAAGAATGCCGCGGAGCTCAGGGAAGCGCTGGAAGAACTGCTGCCGGAGGCAGATCATACAGAAAAACTGAAAAAACGCCGGAGAGTAATGATTGCCGCAGCGGGAGCGCTTGTCGCTGCCAGCATTCTGGGCAGTTATGCCTATCATATACTCAGGCCCCGCAGACTGTCGGACTATAAGAATGCCAGAATCAGACCACTTTATAATCCTTACGGGGATGAGGACAGCGAGTACCTTTCTTTTTCAACGAAGGATGGGGTATATGGAATATTCAGAAGCGATCATCCTGACAGGATTCTGGTAGAACCGGCTTATGATGAGATCATGAAATCTGTAGTAGAAGATCAGTTCATTGTCTCTAAAGATGAGCTGTATGGAGTGGTTGACGCAGCCGGAGAAGAAATCCTGCCTTTGGAATATGACATGGTTGAAGTCATGATGAAATGTTACCGGCTCTGGAAAAATGGCAAATATGGCTGTGCTGACGGCAGCGGAAAAATCATTGCAGATCCCATATATGAAGACATCAGCTGTGACAGAGATGGGTATCCCGATGGGACGATCCTCTCAGAAGCTGTGCCTAAGGCGTTTACACTATTTGATTCAATAGAATCTTTTGAGGATATGCATACGGCCGCAGTCCATATTTGCGGATATATCAATTATGATGAGGATTGGAAAAAAGATCTCGATATTTCACTGAATCTTGACAGTGAGTATTTACCCAATGATGTTTTTCTCCATTGGGATGGTCATGGATTTTTGCTGAATAGATATTCCGGAGG
>CACZPF010000386.1 GCA_902782975.1 uncultured Lachnospiraceae bacterium | reverse complement strand
TCCTTCGTCCTCTGCCAGAATGCAGGGACGGCTGATGCAGGCAGCCAGTTCTTTTCCATCCATTTTCTGAACGGTTTTCAGTTCAAAGAACCTTGCTCCTGCCACATAGGCAGCAATAATATTCTGTGCCAGCTGGGTGTGAGGGCCTGCAGCCGGTCCGATTGGATTTTCCAGACGCCGGCCGAAAAGAGTCAGGGATCCTTCCGGATCTGCCCGGTAAAAACTGTGTATATTGAAAATAGTTCCTTCCTTCTGTTTTTCACACAGGATCCTCTCCATCAGATCTGCGAAGGGGATGCCCGTCATAACTTCGCTCATACCTATCCTCCTCATGTATACAGAAACAAACCCGGACATGCACTGAACCATTTTCCTGGATGGCAGTTCATCCATGCGCACAAAGGTTACTTCCGGTTAATATCATCTGCCAGTTCTCCTGCCGCCTGACGGCAGTCCGCCATCAGCTTCTGTTCATCACAGACCAGTACTTCCCGGTCCTTCATAAGAACTTTTCCTGCACAGATCGTTGTCATAACATTGTTCCCGTTAACCCCAAACAAAAGATGTCCGTTCACATTGCCTGCATGCATGGGGGTAAGCGGATCATAATCGAGGACAATGACATCCGCCGCCGCTCCTTCTTTCAGAATTCCCAGAGGCTTTTTAAAATAGCGGTTTGCGATGGCAGGATTTCCCTCGAAGAGCATCTTCGGCAGCTCGCTCCATGCAGCGTTCGGATCGCACAGATGGTGCTTGTGAAGAATGTTGGCCACCTTCCAGGATTCAAACATATCATGCGTATACCCGTCTGTTCCGAGACCGGTAAGAATCCCTCTGTGCACCAGTTCCATTGTAGGCGGGCATCCGCAGGCATTCCCCATATTGGATTCCGGATTATGGACCACCATTGTATCGGTTTCCCTGATCAGATCCATCTCGTGGCTGTTTATATAAATGCAGTGTGCCAGAAGAGTTCTGGGCCCGAGAATATCGAAATCATAAAGCCGGTCCACAATACGCTTGCCGTGTTCCTTCAGGCACTGATGGAGATCTTCGATTCCTTCAGCAACATGGATATGATATCCGACGCCGTCCGGTTTTACTTCTCTTACAAAATCCATGGTCCTGTCCGAGATTGTGAAAGATGCATGCATGCCCATCATGCCGGCGATCATATCTGTCTGATCCTGCAGGGCATGACTGATAAAGTTTACATTCTCCATGACGGATTCCCTGGACTTTTCCATCCCGTCCCTGTCGGAGACCTCGTAACAGAGGCAGGTCCGCACCCCCATCTTCCTTGCAGCCTCTTCTATGGCAGAAAGAGATCCTGTAATATGTCCGAAGCTCGCATGATGATCAAAGACTGTGGTAACTCCGCATTTAATCGAATCCAGATAAGTGGCCATGGCAGATAAATGTGTCTGTTCAAGCGTCAGGTGCCGGTCGATCGTCCACCACATACCGTCCAGAATATCCAGAAATCCTTTGGGGGCGTACCCGTTAATACTAAGCCCCCGGGCAAAGGAACTGTAGATATGTTCATGCGCATTTATGAGAGCAGGCATGATCACGCCTCCTCTGGCATCGATAAATTCCGCGTCTGGATAAGCTGACTGAAGGTCCGGAGTTCTACCGACTTTTACGATTTCGTTCCCTTCCATGGCAACGGCACCGTTTTCCAGGAAAGGTATATCATTGTTCCTCGTGATCGTTCTTCCGTTTCCGACTACTAACATATTCCTCCTCCTGTTCCAGTAAATAATCAAAAAACAGTTCAAAATGATTCCGATAATTATTACAAAAACTATTCCAAAACGAATTCAGAAAAAATGCGCGGGGCTATTTTCCAAAATATTTCCCAAATCCATCGTCAGTTTTCATAATATTCCAGGATAAATTTACCATATTCTCACCTTTTTTGCAAGCATTCCAGCTGCCGTACCTGCTCCTCTGTTATATAAAGAATATGCTGCCCTTTGTCATCTACATGCACTCTTCTCTTCGGATCCTGCGGCAGAAGGCGCATACAGGGAGCTGTCATCCGGCCTGTTCTGTGGTTCCAGTTGACAGGATCAGACGCCGCCTCGGCCCACAGGAGCAATTCCCTGTCACAGGCTTCCTTTTCATCAGGAGACATGTCACGATAGGCTTCACCGAACACCTTGAACCGTTCTGCAAATACTCTGGAATCCGGCTTATATTCCTGGAACAGACCGCCTTCCATCCTGCATTTCGGCAGAAGATAGAGACAGGTCAGAGCTCTGACAAGGCCCCTCTCCCCATTATCCCGGAGCCGCAGAATGTGTCTGTTTTCCTCTGCAGATTCACAACTGTTTTCCTTCTCCCATTTCTGT
>CACZPF010000385.1 GCA_902782975.1 uncultured Lachnospiraceae bacterium | reverse complement strand
GGGTCGGCCATTTTTAAGGCAAACCTTTATTCCAAACGGAGTATTTCTTAAGTTGACGCTGGTTTTACCACGTTGGTGTCAGGCACCCATAAACTGCTCTGTTGCTTTCATAATTCTGTAAAGCATCTTCATATCCTCGAACGGGTCTTTTGTTTCCAGAGAATGATTCGCATAAGGAATCAGCATGCATGGAATGCTGCGCTTCTCACAAATTGAAAGAATCTGACTCTTATCTCTTCCCACCCATGGATCATCTTCTCCCGTAAAAGCAATAGCCTCTCCAAAATTAAAAGAAAATGTATCTTCCAGAGGTGTATAAAGGATAAGACGTATCCGGTCTTTAACCGTAGACTCTGCGGCAATCTTTGCAGCAACGATCGTTCCGATGCTTTTTCCTATAAAGAGAATATTGTCATAGGCAGTGAAATCAACATCTGACAGCATTTCCATGGATTGCTCAAAGGCCAGCTGAAAAGCCTGCTCCATCCGGTTTCTGTCACCCCGGATCTTCTGCGAAAAGCCGGTATATCCCATAATCCTGATCTCATAGCCATCATCTGCCGCAATCCTTCTGCTATAATGCAGTAATGGCTTATCGGCCGTATAACCGATTCCGGGAAATATTACTGCAAGTTTACCCATAGCCCCTCCTGTTTTTTCAGTCTAGCGCCTCTTTTTTCAGTCTATCGCCTCTTTTTGCACATATCGTTTCTGATCATGATTCATGATTCTGCAGCCAATATCCTAATTCAATATCATGATGATTGTCATTATAAAGGACAATACAGAGACAATCAAGCAGTTCTGTTTTCTGCCGGACTAAATGGTCAGCAACTATCTTACTTTTGGCATCTAAAAAACAGCCACAGGAAATTCTTTTATTTCCTGTGGCTGCTGTAAGCTTTTCCAAAAACTTCCAGTTGATCATTTCTTATTGATCATTTCTTAAGCGCAGCATCAAGGTCTTTCCAGTTGGCCTTCTCTGTCTCAGATGGCACGAAGATGTACTCATCCGGAGTCTTCTCCGTATAGCATAGAGTGATGGTCTCGCAGCAGCCACCTGCCGACGCACTGATGGCAGTCGGCGTTCCGTCGGCATGCAGTGGAACTTTTCGGAACACAAAAGTATACTCTGCACTCTGCTCCTCGAAAACCTTTCCATCCACATAGAGGGTCACAGATTTCTGATTGCTGTGGACCTTGATCTCGGTCTCAGCCGCAGGCCTGCAGTAGAAACGGCGGCCGTCAATGTGGACGAACGGTTCATCGCTGAACCAGGCCTTGTAGACATAGTAGGCATCTTTTTTTATCTTACGGTCCATGGTTACCAGACCCTTGTTGTTGCGTCCGCAGGTACCCCCCTCCCGGCGGAAGAAGCTGCCGAAATCAAACATATTCCAGACGAAGGTGCCAAAGATCCATGGGCGGGCGGCAAAAGTCTCAAGTGCATGTTCGTGGAGCAAAACCTGCCATTCCTCGGTGTAGTCCCGGTTTCTTGACGCAGCGCTGTGGTAGGCGATAACACCGTCGCAGCCATACTCGCTGATGGCAATTTTCCGTTCTGGATAGGCCGCATGGTACTTGTCGCACCATTCGGGCAGAGTATCGAACTCGCCGCGGTACCAGCCAAAATAGTGGTTCCACCCCTCGGCATCGGTGATGCCGTGAAGTCCGTCATCCCACGCTGTGTCATAGTCGACAGCCAGGACGCTGAAGCGCCCGGGGTCCATCTCCTTCACTACCTTTTCCAGGTCATGGTGACAGGGAATCAGTTTTGGACTCGAATTGTTCATGAGATATATTTCATTGGATATACCCCAGAAGAAAACTGACGGATGGTTGTAATTCTGGGCGATCAGTTCCCGCAGTTCGTTCATGGAAGCTGCATGGGCGGTATCGTCCCAGGAACGGGCAAAGTAGGGGATCTCAGCCCAGGTGCAAAGGCCGAAGCGGTCACAGGCGTCCAGGGTCTCCTGGGCGTGCTGGTAATGAGCGAGGCGCACACCATTCACACCCATCTCAGCGATCAGTTGAATGTCGCGCTCATGATCCTCTTTCGTACGGGCGCTTCCCACATAAAGGGCATCCTGGTGCTGGCAGACACCGCGAATGGGAAAGGACCTGCCGTTCAGGAAAAAGCCGCCCTCAGCCGTAAGGGATGCTGTACGCACACCGAAGGTCACATCCAGGGCATCTTCCTCCTCATTCATGTACATGAGAGTCAGATGTGCCCGATAGAGATGGGGGGCTTTTGGCCCGTCCCAGAGCTTCACTTCGGGAATAAACGCAGTAAGAAGCGTTTTATCTGCCGCCGCTGCCCAGGTCTCAGATACCAGGGTGCCGTCAGCGTCAAAGATGCTGAGGCCGACAGTCTCATGATCCTTTTTGTGAACAGTAAAGGCACGCACCTTCACGACACCCATGCTGCCTTCCGGCACACTGTCTATGTAGACGCCGGGTCCGCCGTAGTCTTCCAGGGAAAAGTGGCTCTCCGGCACGCAGATGAGCTTTACATAGCGGTAAAGGCCGCCGTAGAAAATGAAGTCACCCGTCTGAGGATATACGTCATCCCGGTACGTGTTGTCGCAGAGAATGGCCAGAATGTTATCGCCATCATGGCAGACATCTGTGATGTCCGCCCGGAACGCACTGTAACCGCCGGTATGGGAAGCTATATGTCTTCCGTTTACCCAGATCTCGCTGTAAAGGGCGGCAGCACCGATCTCTACGTAAAGTCTGCTCTCTCCCACCGGCTGGGTAAGTTTTTCGAATCTTCGGACATACCAGTAAGCACCCCGCTCAAAAGGATGGCCGGTCTGGCCGTCCACGGTGTTCCAGGTGTGGGGCAGCGACACGGCCTGCCATTCGGCAGATGATACCGGGAAAGCTTCCGGAGCTGCCTTGCATGTTTTCGAAAAAAGCCATCCTTGATTGATCTGCTGTTCTATTCTCATAGTGTCCCCTTTCCAGATAAAATAATCATCAGGTAAATACCTGTAAAGTATTCATGCATAATATAATATACCATTTTTCCGATTCTTAAAAGTGAATAGAAAAAATCCTGCTCATCCGTCTCCCGATCACCACAGCATTTCATGTCCTCGAAGACAGGCACAGTGGCTGCGTTCAGAGCATTTCATGTCCGCGAGGGCAGGCCTGCGGCTGCGTTCAGAGCGTTATCGTACAAGAAGCTGCTCTGTGGTCATTCCTGACCTGACAGAGCAGCTTCTTGTCGCTTCAGTTTTTCACTAAAAGGAAAGGCAGAATATTAGTTCTCAGCGAGCCATGCGTTCAGCTGTTCCTGATTGGACAACACAGAGGGACGGTCCTTCCGTGTTAATGTATTGCTACAAGAACACAGAAGAACCGTCCCCATTGTCGCCCATTGTCATTCGTCCTCAATGTCATTAAGTCAGGCATCCCGGACGCCCGGCAGGAGTTGGCCATAGTGTCGTCAGACCCGTGGCCGGAGTCATAGAAAATGCTGCGCCGCCTGTCAGCAGGTACCTCCGCAAACTCGCATTCGCGGAGAAAATGCTGCGGCACCTGCAGCTATGCTCGTATTTTCTGAGCTTCCGGCCAAGAGTCTGCCGCCTCTATGGACAATTCCTGCCGAGATGTTCGATTGCAAACAATAAACTAAATGACATTGGAACCGTCTCTTTCCTGATGCTCAGCTGTTCATAAGATCCTAAGTCAGATTTCCTGTAATATGGATGCTTTTTCTTTATCGGAAGCACTATCCCAGATAGCCTGGGCTGTAAGCAGATCGGAATGGTTTTTAATTAGCTGGTCTGCTTTTTGCACCGTCGTTATTTGAAGATCAGATAGCATGGCAGCAACATCAAGAGACGT
>CACZPF010000384.1 GCA_902782975.1 uncultured Lachnospiraceae bacterium | reverse complement strand
CCGGACATGGCAAAGCCGCCGCCGGAGCCGCCCTTTCTGTCCTTCCAGGGAGGAAGGATCACGCCGGACTTCATAAACGGCCACATACGGTCGTTCATACCCAGTGATTCGGACAGAGCATCCACCAGATTTTTGTTGAGAGCATTGTTGGCGAACTGCTCATTCAGTTTGTAAAGCTCTTCTTCGTCCTTCGGGTCAATGGTATAGATCTCGCTCTTCAGCGCTTCTACCTCGTCTTTGGTCCATACACCGTATTCATACTGCATTTCCATACCGAAGGGCTTGCTGGCGCCGGAGCCGCAGAGAAGGTCATCTTCCTCAATGAATATTGTGATATTATCCAGAATGTGCTCGTGAAGCTTGGCCCGCCGGATGATCATGGGCTCGCCGCCGGTCTGGTCAAGCGATTCGTTGGCGAGACGGAACAGTTCAATACAGAGCGGATATTTATTGACCCGCAGACTGTCCTTCATTTTTTGTACTCGTTCACGCATATCTTTGGTCCTCCTTTTTACTAAACCTCTATGCACGAGTTGTGCGCCTCCGGAAATGGAAGTCATATAGTACATATCGGAATGCCTGAATTAATGCGGCCTGTCCCGGCCGGAAAATCACTTACTATGTGACCAATTTTCCATCAACGTTCTCGAAGCAAAAGACAGGCAAGATGGTTAAGTTATTTTGCTGCTGTTCCTTATATAAACAGATAGAATTTGCAGAGGACTGCAAATTCTATCCGGGTTTTCTGCTCTCCCGTATTATAACAGGAAAGATCATTTATGAAAAGTCGAAATGCTCATCAGGCGATATCTTTGTTATTTTCCAAGAGCCATACGGCTGAAGCGGTACATGGCCTCTCTGTATTCCGGAACAGCCCGGCGCATAACGGCAAAGAAACGTTTCTTCTGGAAGTTCGGGCAATAGTCGTCACAGAACTTTTTGGCCAGTTCGACGGCTTTTTCCGGATCTCTTTCTGTACGGCAGTCATAGGGAGTAATGCCGATGGAGATCTGGTCGCCGTAAGTATCATAAATATAATCGAAATCGTTGATCGCCTGGCCGCCCCACTGGTCCATACCGCACTCGATCATAATAGGAACCAGCTTCTCATTTTTGCCGCAGCAGTGGAAATCAAAAATGATTCCTCTCTTATGGCAGCTGTCTACAACACGTTTTACATAAGGAGCGATCATCTCGCGGATGGTATCCGGGTTGATGAGCGGTCCTCTCTGGGAGCCCCAGTCATCGTGGAACTGGAACATGTTGATATGGAAATATCTGTGTAAGTGATCGATCAGGTCATCATAGAAGTCCGCCAGCTTATCAAACAGTTCGTGGACCGCATCCTGCTGATCTTCATCCATCAGGGCTACGAGAGCGTTCTGCATGGTCATAAAGGAGATCAGACGTTCAAACATACCGGTAAACTGCACATATTCCGTCACACGGTCCGTATCAAAATAAATGCCGCGGTTCCGGTCTGCACATCCCTGCCAGTCGTAGGAATCAAGATCCGGGAAAACGACCTTTTCCTTCCAGTCATTGGCATCATCAAACAGATAAAGGCCCTGTTTCACCATGGAACCGCCGACCTCCGGCTCCCAGACCCATTCCATGCCGAACATGTCCAGACCGCCTTTTTCCTCTTCTGTGATACCATCCACCTCGCTGACCATACCTCTGGCGATACAGTCCGGAATGATGCGGGGATTAAAGCTGATGCAGTCCGCATGCGTCGGAATCCACTCACACTCTTTGTTCTTATCAAACAGACGATAATAATTCTCCTTGGGCGTAATGGGCGTGTTGAACTTGGCAATCGATTTTGCTGCGATCAGCTCCGGTGAATACTCTCCTACAACCTTCATCTCGTCTTCTGTAAATACCATCTCTGGCTCCTTTCCCGGCTTATCCTGCCGTACAAATCCATCAATCTCATACATCATCATGAAGCAACGCTTCTCATGGATGAAAAAAGAGATTCTTTTTTGACTGCCTGTGACTTCTCACTTCTTTTCCGACCGCCAAAGTAACCTTATTTCCTGTAAAAGACATTGCATGATAGCTTTTTCCAGCTTCTTATGTTAATATAATAACATACGCGATTTCACAAGTATATCCATTAAAGGATTGTTTTTTTTCCTATTTCATGCATCATTATGATGTATCGTTTTGTTCCAGCAGGAGGAGTCAGATGAATGCTGTTTCCATCCCCATGCAGCTTTTAAGCATCAGCCGGATCGTTATCCGGGAAGTACTTCAGAAATATGGGCTGACGCCTGAAATTCTGTCTTCCAAAGAAATCATCGGAACCCTTGATTCTGATGATGACCATATGCAGCCGGATCCGGAGACTGTCACGCCGGATTCCGGTACGAATTTAATAAGATCCGCCAAATATCATAAAGTGCTTCTTTACTTTCCCGGAAAGAATCCTGAAAATCATGTGGTCTACATTGCGGACAGCTCCCTGAAAAGCAGCTTTATCCATGGGTTGAAGAAGGCTCAACATAGCGACAGTCCGGAGAAAACTGACTGTCTTCTCATCACTTTTTCGGAAAAGGACCCGGAAGGCTGCTGCTTTTCGGCATTTGAAATTCTCCAGGAATACCTGATGCGTCTATATCAGTGGGATGCTTCTTTTAAAAATATTCTGTACAGGCAGGGGAGTGTGCGGGAATATGCGGACCTTCTCTATGCCTTTTTTCAGTCACCCCTCACGATCCACGATGACAACTATGCCATACTGGCAAGGGCAGGCGAACGGAAAAGCCTTTTTCCTACCGAGTATTATCCTTCGATAGGTTATGATGTCTATGCGGCAAGCCTGATCAACCGCTGGCTTCAGGATCCGGAATATGTAAAAACCCTCAAAACCACCGGTGCTCACTGGATGCAGAATCCGGATTATGAAAAAGCTCATAAAGCAGGCGGAGCCGGGCAGCTTCCGAGTCCGGAATCTGAAAAAGCGCATAAACCTTCCGTTATTCAGCCACAGTCTGACCAATATGGCGGTCTCAGCCTTTATATGAATCTTTTTCGGGAATCCGGGAAATGGGTCGGCCGCATTATCCTTCATCCGGGTGAGCATCCTCTTACCGAGGCAGACCGGGAACTGCTGGAACATTTTGCATCCTTCCTTACAGATCTGATGCCTGTCCGCAACAGTATTTCTCTTCTGATCGACCAGTCCCTGCAGGAGGAACTGAAGGCTGCTCTTTTGGAGAGCCCTGTTCCGGATCTTTCACTTTCTTCCATGCATCCGGCACTTTTTGATCTGTTCCATTGGAAGAAGGATGACCGGTATGTGGCAGTCTCTCTGATTCCGTCAGATCCCGCCCTTTTCCAGATGGCACATATGGACGCCAACGCCTGTGCCTCCATCGAGGAGGAATTAAACGGAGCGCGGGTCTTCCCTTTCAGAAAAGGGATTGCGGGTCTCGTTAATCTGCCAAGGTCCGGCTACAGTTATCAGCAGCTGCGGCAGACTCTCTTCTCCCTTGCCCGGAAGAACCATATGCTTATTGGTGTCAGTCTTACCTTTAAACAGCTGGAAAAGTTTCCGCTTTACTTTCTGCAGGCAGACGAAGGACTTCGGATTCTGCCCAAAGGGCAGGAATCGGGCAGTCTGTTTTTCGGAGATCATCTTCTCTGGCATATGTTTGATACTTTAAAAAAGAGTCCTCTCTTCCCCGGTATTTATTCTGAAGAATTGAGAACTCTTGTCGATTACGACCGTATTCACGGGACAAATCTTTATGAAACACTGGCTGTACATCTCGAAAATGAGCGAAGCATCAAACAGACCGCTTCGCATTTCGGGATCAACCGGACTACCGTCAACTTCCGGCTTGAACGCATCCGCCTCCTCACCGGTCTTGATCTGGACGATCCAGATAAAAGGCTGCTGTTAAGGATGATGATCCGCCTTGCCAGGATGAAAGAGTGAAGTCCGGGGAGACAGGGGACGGTTCTCTGTCTCCAATTTTTGAATTTTCAGAAAAAGGAGACAGAGAACCGTCCCCTGTCTCCTCTTATTCGCGGCCCGGCGGTCTGCGCCAGAGGCGGATCAGAAACAGCGCT
>CACZPF010000383.1 GCA_902782975.1 uncultured Lachnospiraceae bacterium | reverse complement strand
ATATACCCGGATATAGACAATCGCCTCCGGCATGACATTTTCCGGCGTATTCAAAAGTCTCAGAACGGAAGGGGCAAAAACAATACCAAGCAGCATCAGAAGAGATCCCACAGTCAGGCCGAAGGTGACAGACGTATGCAGAGCTTTTTCCGCGTGATCATATTTTTTTGCACCCGCCGCCTGGCCGCTCACCACACTGGTACCGACAGAAATACCACTGAACATACCTATACAGCAGGTGATCAGGGTGCTGCTGGCACCGACCGCCGCCGCGGAAGTCTTATTTAACAGATTCCCGACAAACAGAAAATCGACCGTATTATAAAGCTGCTGGAAAATACTGCTGCCGATCAGCGGCAGGATAAAAAACAGCAGCGGCTTTACGATCGGTCCTTCCGTCATATTGATCATCTTTTTTCCGGTTCCTGCCATAATCTCCTCTTCCCTTCAATCCTTCTCTTCTGATAAGTATGATCAATTAACCATCGACAATGGGCACTGCCTTATTGAGGTGTCGTACCAGTGATCTAATATACAGATAACCCGACGGCCATTTGTTTGTGGATCCATTTTCTTTGATCTATTGATTCATAAATTCATTGATTTATTAATCATATGTTTAATCTTTGATGAGATTATTATAGCAAATACCCGGGTCTTGTCAATCATCCTTTTATATATCATTTGTATAATCGTTACTCATCTATGACAGCGATTTTACCGCTATAATATCTGACTCACAGATACCTGCTTATCCGGCCAGGACAGCGAAAGCTGTCACTTCAAAAGATTCTTTTTCACTCTGCCGGATTCACATGGATCATAACGTGCTTGACCTGGGGGAATTCTTTTTCGATCATATCATGGACTTCTTCTGCAACCTGGTGGGCATCCTGCAGGGAAGCACTCCCATCCACTCCGATTTCCAGATCCACATAGACCTTCCGGCCAAACTCCCTGGTTCTCAAAAGGTCTACGCTGCGGACGTTTCTGTCGTTCAGAACACTGGCGCGAATGCTGTCTTCAAAGACATCGCTGCACCGGTGGTCCACCATCTTATCGATTGCTTCTTTAAAAATATCATAGGCTGCCTTGAAAATAAAAAGACAGATGACAAGGCTGGCCACAGGCTCCAGAATAACAAGTCCGGCTCTGGCTCCCGCGATACCGATCAGGGCGCCAACCGATGAAAGCGCATCTGATCTGTGATGCCAGGCCTCTGCCCGAAGTGCGCCGGAATTGATGTTTTTTGCATTTTTCCATGTATACCAGAAAAGGGATTCCTTTACAACGATGGATACGATGGCTGCTGCAAGGGCAATAATACCAGGTGCTGCAGGCGCTTCCGTATCCAGATGAAGGATCGTGCTGATTCCGGATGAACCGATCGTTATGCCGGCAGCCACAAGAAGACCTGCCAGAATAATAGAAGCAACACATTCGATTCTCTCATGTCCATATGGATGTTCCTCATCCGCCTGTTTGCCGGACACCCTGACACCGATCAGAACGATCAGGCTCCCCGCCACATCAGTAAGGGAATGAAGAGCATCACTGACCATAGCCTGCGAATGTCCCAGAATTCCTGCCAGCAGCTTAAATGCTGTCAGAACAATATTGGTGATCATACTGACAATCGAAACCCTGGAAGCTGTTCTTTCAAAAGTATCATTTTTGTTCTTCATAAATCCCTCCAAGAAGACCAGGGAGACAGGGGACGGTTCTCTGTCTCCTTTTTTTGAATTTTCTGAAAACGGAGACGGAAAACCATCTCCTGTCTCCCGCACATAAAAAACCGCAGAACAGGTGATGAAATTTCCTGTCCCGCGGTTCTTTCTCGCTGCATAATCTGCCCGGCTCCCCTTTACGGCGGCCTGATCAGGTCACGTATTATTAATTAATCAATATTCTACTCGAATAGTATGGAGTTAGTCATTCATAAAATGCAGTGTATCTGATTAAATACAAAGGGAGGAGACAGAGAACCGTCCCCTGTCTCCTCCCTCCTATTTCTTAAAATACAGGATCACCTTAAATAAATCCCCGTCTATTTCTGTGTGCAGACTGCCTCCCATAAGCCCCGCCAGACTGGCGGCTATAGAAAGCCCCAGGCCGCTGCCCTCGGTGTTTCTGGACGAATCGCCCCGGACAAAGCGCTCCATCAGCTCTTCGCTCGAGATATTCAAAGGGGCGGCTGAGATATTCTTCATTTCGATCCGGACAAACTGTTCGATTCTCATACTGTGCCCTGCCTGTTCCTTTTGAAGAATCTCAGGTAGAAGGTCAGTCCCTTCTTTTACATTAATGTAGACTCTCGTCCCTGTCATGGCATATTTGGAAATATTGCTGAAAAGATTGTCGAAGATCCGCCACAGATATCTTCCATCCGCCTGGATCATCAGACCTTCCCTGATGCCGTCCGTCAGAAATGTAAGCGACCGCTGTGTGAATTTCTCTTCAAATTCGCCGAAAGCCTGAGCAAAGATGACAGAAAGGTCACAGGCTTCCATTGTAAGATCCAGATTTCCTGTAGATGCTCTGGAGGCTTCGATCAGGTCGCCGATCAGTTTTTTCAGTTTATCGGACTGGCGCTTCAACACCTCCAGATATCCCTCTGCCTTCTCATTGTTCAGCTCTTCTTTTCCCAGAAGATCCACATAGTTTATGATCGACGTAAGCGGGGTCTTGATATCGTGGGAAACATTGGTGATCAGCTCCGTCTTCATACGCTCGCTTTTCATCTGTTCCTCCACAGCTTTTGTGATTCCATGCCCCAGGTGATTAATGTCCTCTGCGTGCTTTTTAAAATCCCAGTACATATGCTCTGTGCTGATGGGGGCTGTCGACTCACCTGAGGCGATCCTTCTGGTACCATCTTTAATAAGGCTCATCTGAAGAACCGCCCAGATTATTACAGGCGTTTCGATCAGCTTATAGATTATAAACAGGAATATCTGTGCCTGGAAACTGTGCCATCTGGTCAGACGGAGAACTGTGAGCTGAGCAAGAAAAAGGATTCCGAGAACCAGACACGTTCTGGCCGTCAACGGCAGGTTTTCCATGGCTTTCTGCAGTACATTGCCGGCTGCTTTGACGCATTTGTATATGAGCGTGCTTCTAAGAAGGGTCTTTGTCTTCACCCGTACGGCGATACTCATGAATAAAGCGATGCAAAGAAGTCCTATTAAAACAGCATCTGTCAGGACAAAAAATGCCTGGATCGGAACAGCCATATAGCCGGTCTCGGTCAGGAGGGACACGCCGCAGGCCATTCCCGCCGAAATTCCCAGGAACACAAGCCCGATATAGATTTCCAGCGGAACCCTGTCAATGCCGCGGATATGGATCTCGTCGCTCCCTTCCCGTCTGCCTGCTGCTCTGGCAAGAACGGTCAGCAAAAGCACAAGAAGAACCGTAAATATGATCGTGGCCGGTATCAAGATCCGGTACAAAAAGCAGAGAATCCCTGCCAGCCGGTCCGCCTGCGCAAAAAGATCAGTCTTGTTTGTAAAGGAATCTTTGACTTTGTACAGGATCCAGTAATATTTTGTATCCGCCTGCTCCTTGACTGGAGCAGATTCCCCGTAAGACCAGGCCCCGTTTCTCCATACCCGCAGAATGTTTTCCTGGCTCGTATACCGGTAATGGCTGTAGGTACTTCCACTAAAAGCAAGGGTGAAGTCCTCATAATCCGGACTTTTATACAGATAACTGGTCTGGTTGGCAAGATCCTTTTTCTGAATAGAGGAATGATCCAGCGACAGCAAAGCAAAATCCATATTCAGGTGCTCATACTGACAAAGATAAGTCTCCGGATCCTCCGGATCCATCCTGTCCAGCATAAGGGCCGCATAATTATTCCCTGCAGCGTTATAAAATGCGTCTTTAATCTTTTCCCTGTCGGAGAAAACATCCCCGTCCTCCGTCATGCCAAAAAAACCAAGCCCCACCCATCCCGCCACAGCAAGGATGCCGCAGATAAGGCATAAAAGGATGGCTGTGATTTTTAGATTTTTTTTAATTAAAACCTTTTTCATATACTTCCAGACTCCTTTTCATTAGAGCTGTATTATCGGCAGCTGTGAAACGCCCTGCATCGATCGATCTGTATGAATCTTCAAACAGCTCTTTAATAAACATCTCCGCTGTGTCATGCCTGCCGGCTTTCCATTTTATATCCGTGTCCCCAGACTGCCTTAAGATATCTTGGATCCGCGGGATCATATTCGATTTTTTCCCGGATATGCCGGATATGGACAGCCACGATATTTTCCGTTCCGAAAGGATCATCTTTCCAGACTTCCCGGTAGATTTCCCTGGGTGAAAAGACCCTGCCCGGATTCTGCATCAGAAGCCGCAGAATATCATATTCTGTCCGTGTCAGACTAACCGATTCCCCATCCAGCTTAACTTCCTTTGTCTGATCGTTAAGCTCCAGACCGCCGATCCTTAATACATCTGCCTGAAGCGGGCTGCTGCCAAGCTCTACATATCTCCTGAGATTTGAGCGCACCCTTGCCTGGAGTTCCACCGGATTAAATGGTTTTGTAATATAATCATCTGCCCCTGCCACCAGGCCGCGGATCTTGTCCATATCCTCCCCCTTTGCGGATAGAAAGAGTACCGGT
>CACZPF010000382.1 GCA_902782975.1 uncultured Lachnospiraceae bacterium | reverse complement strand
TGTCCGATCCCCCGGTCCCGTCCGATTCCAGAACATTCTGAATTGCTTTTTCGATATCTTCGGGAAACATCTTGGGCTTGAACAGAAAATCGCTGACACCATACTGAATCGCCCTGCGCATATTCTCATAGTCATTGTAGCAGCTCATGATTATAAACTTTGGAACATGCCCTGTACCGGAAAGGACAGCTTTCATCATGGAAAAACCGTCCATAACAGACATGTTCAGATCGGTAATCACGATATCGATGTCCTGCTTCTTCATCACTTCCAGAGCTTCCGCCCCGTTGGAAGATTCAAAAACCTGATCGATCCGGAGTTTATTCCAATTGACACAGGACCGGACTCCGCTCCTTACGATTGCTTCATCATCTACAAGCAGAACCGATTTAGACATATTTTTTCTCCTTTCGGAAAAGGGGCAGTGTTTTTTCTCCAGTCAGTTTTGTCCAGTACTTGTTTTATTTTCAAATGAATCTGAAGAATGTCAGTCAAATATATAAAATTTTCTGCTGAATAGGAAAGATAACTATCGGGCTTTTAAGTGTCGAACGACCTTGCCTGTCTCCCCCCTTCAGAGAATGGTCGGGATGCTGATCACTACCGTGGTACCGTGTCCGATCTCACTTAGAACTTCCAGACCATACTGCGGACCAAACTGCAGTTTGATCCGCTCGTCTACATTCTGTATCCCGATGCCTGTCATATTTCTGGTGATGACAGACGTATCAAAACCAATTCCATTGTCCATAATATAAATCGTCACGACCTCTTCATCCGCTCTGCCACGTAATGTAACAACCGGATTCTCGATTTCCGGCGGAAAAGCATGAAGGATCGCATTTTCCAGAGCGGGCTGAAGCGACAGCTTAATGATTTTGTACTGCAGCAGATCATCCAGTTCATAAATGACAGTAAAATTCCTGTCTGGATTCCTCAAACGCTGTATTTCTACATAATCCTTCAAAAACGCAACCTCGTCTTTCAAAAGGACCAGCGAACCCGTACCCTTGCAGCTGTAATCCAGCAGATCCACCAGCGAAGTGATCGCCTCCGCAATATCCTGTTCCCTTCTCATCAGAGCCATCCATTTGATGGAATTTAGCGTATTGTAAAGAAAATGTGGATTGATCTGAGCCTGCAGCATACGCATCTGCAGCTTCCGTTTGTCCGCTTCCTGTTCGACAGAACGCTTCATCAGCTGGTTGAACTGTCGGATCAGGGTATTGAAGTGATCCGAAATGGTAACGATATAACGGTTCTTTTCCGGAACCGCCACCTCCTGCATGGGAGAAGTATCCTGAACCGCCCGCATGGTATCCTGGATCAGAAATTCGAAAGGCTTGGTAAAGGATCTCGCAATATAGGCCGCAAGAATCATCGACATCAACGCAACGATAAACACCAGCGGAACGATCTGGGAAATCAGTCTCTGAAACCGGGCCGCCGGAAACGGGTGTATCACCTTGTATACTTCAAGCTTAAGTTCCGGCACGGACAGGTGGGAAATAAACCCATCGCGCCATGGGAGAATAGCGTACTCATCGGTATTATATTCATGACTTGTAACGATTTCCGAAATGTTTTCATATTCTCCGCTGCTTTGAAACAAAATCTCCCCATTTAAAGTCACAAACGCTGCATCCTCTTCGGAAGCGGCAAAATGCGTTCCCATTTCTTCCAGAAAGGCAGCATTAAAATCGATCTGGAGAATATATTGGAAGAATCCTGACGGAACCTTGTTAACCAGCCCAGTCAAAAAAGAAAAACATCTTGCAGAAACACTGCCGTTTGCATCAGCAGTCAGATAATCCATCCGATGCTTTCCTATGATGGACCATTCCTGTGAAGAAACGTACTCCTCTTCCATCCAGGGCTGCTGCAGCAGTGTGTTTTTCAGATAGACATTCGTGGAACTGTAAACGACGTTCTTTTTCTGGATATCAATGACATAAATATTGTTTACGCCTGATGCGGTTCTCCTGATGCTCTGCAGCTGGCCTTCAAAAATCCGGATTTTTTCCATGTCCTTCTGTGTCAGATCGGAACGGTCGATCCTGTTAATTCCAAGAGACACAAACTGGTTTGTGATCTCGTATTTGATCTGATCCAGCATTTCCAGCAGGAACTGAAAATCTGCTCTTGCATCCTTACATAAATGTTCCTCATAGGTAAGTGCCTGATCAAATACTGACTGCCGCTCAGATCTGTAGTAAATCAGAAGGACGATGATGGAAGGCAGAAGAGCCGTAATAAAAATGATGGCCGTCAGAAAGGCCCTGTTGTTATATCGAAGTCTGCGAAGAAGATTCATAGATGATACCCTATATCCTGTTTGTACAGAAGAAATCAGATTCGTGCCAGGTTCAGTGCTAGGTTAACGTTTTCTGACGTTATCTTTTTTATCATAATAATACAAAAACAGAATTCAAAAAAGTACAATTTTTTGTGTTTTTTGCATGACAAAAGATGAATCATGTCAAAAAAAGTACAGAAAAAGCAAAAATTGTATTCTTCGGGAATCAACCGGTAAATTAGGAAAAATAAGTCAGATTGACGGGACTTATCAAACAACTTATGAT
>CACZPF010000381.1 GCA_902782975.1 uncultured Lachnospiraceae bacterium | reverse complement strand
CGTCATAATGAAAACCGCGGATCTTTCCCTTGTCCGTCTGTACAATGGGCGCTTCCATGTTCATGTAAAATGTTTTTACCATCTCTTTTCTCCTCTCGTAGAAATCATAAATCAGGTAGTTGCGAAACTTAGTGATGTGATCCGTGGTGTGACCAGTGGTGTAAACAGTTATTTTGCCGAAAGCAGGCTGTCCAGACTGCTCAGGATGGCATTAACATACATCTTATTGATCAGGGCTGCCTTTGTTCCGCCTTCATAGATAACAAGGAAGAAATCCTGATCCCAGGGGTAGTAACGGATATCTTTTCCGGAACCGTCAAGCATCGTATAATCCAGGGTAAGCACAGGCTCTTCCTGTATGTCAGGTACTTCGGTCAGTCTTTCCTGCGCAGTCACACTTACACAGTTATAATAAAACTTAGTAAACAGATCCTTCTCAACCTTCCTGTCATCCACGAGCCAGATAAAACCGCCGTTCTCTTCCCGGCTGCTGTCCTGGATCTCTTCGTCCTGTACACTATCTCTTTTCAGGGTATGTTCTTCATCCTTATACAAAACGTTCAGCTCATCCAGGTCTCCGATCGAGACAAAGCTGTAGGTCAGGCTCCAGAAGGCTTCCGGCCCGTTATCGACAAGTTTGTCCAGATATTCTCTTCGAACACTGTGAACTTCTCTGCTGCCGGAAAGCATTACATAATAATTGCCTTTTTCGTCCGTTCCGCCGACAACAAAGGAGATTTCCTCCCCGTCTTCTGTCTGCACCGTAATCGATGCAGCAGGATCCTCAAGACCGTAGGATGCCAGATCCCTGCAATTGTATTCCAGGTTTTTCAGCCAGGAAATGCTTCCCAATCCGCTTTCGACCTCCCCTGTGATACCCAGCCCGGCAGGCTGTCTGCTGCCGTCTTCTCCTGTTACGGTGCAGGTGTCATCTCCCGGTGTATCCAGGGTAAATCCCCCGTCTTTCTCCACAATGATCCGACGGATTTTGGAAGGTATGATCTCAGGAAATTCATTATAAGCATAATAATCTGACAGCCTTCCCGAAAAATCCCGGTCCAGTGCTGTTTTGGTAAGATAAACTGTCTCAGGATCCCTGTCCAGAGCAAAGTACAGTTCCTTTGTCTGATCGTTACGATCCCCGACTGACAGATCGATGGTTTTTCCGTCGGTAAGAGTAATGATGATCCGGGATAACGCAGGATCCAGGCCGAATGCACCGCGTTTTTCCTCCGAGACATCTTCAAGGACCCTTGTACAGGTCAGCTTACAAAGATCACTCCGCATCCGCGATGCAGCCTCTTCCCGCATGACAAACAGGTCGTCCTCCGGACAGACAAAGGCGCCGTCTTTTTGTTCCAGCGTAATCATCCCGTCTGTCCCTGTAAAGCAGATGGAAGCGATCTCTTCCGGGGTTAAGGAAAGGACTGCCGCAGATTTTTCCTTCTGAGCCTGTTCTGCTCCGGCTTTTTCTTCCGCCTGTCTGCCAGAGTGCAGCTGCCAGAGATGAAGCAGGGCCAGCAGCACAAGAACCACACATCCGATCCTTAGATTTCTTTTTTGATTTTTATTCATACTTTCCTCTGACTGGCGCATTTACTGCGCCTATAATGGTAGATTTGAAACACAGTTTCAAACTTTCTTTTTATTGACATTTTTATCTGCCAGGCCGCGAAGGACTATGCTCTGCGCCGCACTGCCCAGATCACAGTTCCTGTAATCATAAACAGGCCCGGAAGGACAAACACACAGAGGACAGTCCAGAAATTTGCGGCACGATCAGTCAGGGTCAGGACCGGTGCCTGCATGCTCTTTTCCGGAATGGACACCTGGGATTCCACTGTTCCCGCCAGAATACGAAGCGCATTGCCGAAAAGCCTTGCATTGCCTCCTGAAACTGTCTGATCATAATCTTTATCCAGTAAATACCCCGTACTGTAGTACAGGATTTCTGTATCATTCTGTCCGTTGCCGTCGATGTCCTCCTGCACTTCCATACCCAGAATAAAGGGACCGGATTTGTCCCCTTCCTCCTGTTCAGAGGTCGTCATATTCTGAACATCAGCCTTATTATACGACATTTTTGAAGACATCAGAAGAGGCTGCATGAAAATCGTATTCCTGTAGGAATCCCGTACCCGGATCGCCTGTGCCATCGGCATCAGAACATAATAATCCCTGTAAACATCGGCTGTAGCTTCTGTATACATGACCGCAGGAACCAGACAGTACGGATAAGATATAAACGAAGAAGTATCTCCCTCCAGGACGATCCCCTCTTCCCTTGCCAGGCCGTAGTCTGCAAGGATCCGGTCCAGAACAGGCATCGGCTGGAGGCTGTAATTGGAATAGATCAGCGCTTTCCCCCCCGCTTCCAGAAAGGACAGAATTTTCCCGGCTGTCTCTTCCGAATAATCTGTCGCCGGCGCCAGGATCAGAAGCGCATCTGCATCCTCCGGAACATGTTCCTGTACAAGAAGGTTCAGGCTTCTAAGCTCAATATTATTTTTGTCTGCTTCATCCAGGAACTTTTCCGGAAGCTGTATCTCACCATTGGCATCAGGCATATACATGACAGGCCTTTGGTCTGAAGCCACATAGGTGATAGCACCCGTCACCAGTCCTTCGCCATCAAAACCCGTCTCGATCTTCCTGCCGGTCATTGCGCTGGTCCCGATACTGTAAAGATCTTTGGCGTGGATGATCCTGCTCTTTCCCTCTGCTTCCACAATGATACTGTTATTGCTGAGCCGTTCTTCTGTATATCCGGCAACAAATCCGGGATAAAGGACCGGATCGATCTTTTTTACCTCAACCCGTACTGACTGATCCTGATACCGGTCGAGCAGCCGCGTGACCATGGGATCTTCCTGTCCGCCTTCCGATATCAGGAAGATCTTCACATCCCGGTCAAGACCTTCCAGAAAGGATTCTGTCTCCGGAGTCAGCGTATATAAACCAGCTGTGCTGAGATCCGGCCGGATCACCGCTCCGGGAAGATTCTCAAGGATTCGGTTTACAAGCACCATCCCGACAACCAGAATCACCGTCATAGCTGCGCTGTAAATGCCATACGGCTTTTTCTTTACGTCACAGATTCCTCTTCGCCCGACGACCTGGCAGGTAAGAAACAGAGCAAGAACAATGACACACAAATAATATACCAGCGCGGGGATATCCAGCAGTCCTTCGTAAAAGCCGTCCATCCGCCCGTTCAGATAAAAAACGGACAGGAATTTCTGAAAACTTCCTTCCAGAACCGGCCGTTGAAGGTAGTACAGCAGACCGAGAACAGCTGACCCGGCCGCAAAAAACACTAAGCAGATCCCCACATGATGTACGAGCGCATAAATCACAAGTGCAGCCAGAAACAGCAGCACGCCAAAAGCAATGGCCGATCCTCTGGATGAATAGGGAATCATTTTAGCTGCCGTATCCAGAATATAAGTGAACAAAAGAGCGCCAAAAGACATGACCGCTGCTATGACGGGACTCTCTGTCAAGGAAGAACAGAACAGCCCGATGGACAGATAAGCGCACCCCAGAAGAAAAAAGCCAAGAACGGAGAACCAGGCAACCGCTCCATTGATCTGACCATACTGCATCAGGATCAGCGGATAGAAGCAGACGATCAGCATGGGAATCGCATAGATCAGAACTGCCGCTGCATACTTTCCACAAACGATCTCCCAGGGTCTGAGCGGCAGCGTGAGCAGAAGCTGATCGGTCTTCTGGCGTCGTTCCTCCGCCATGATGCGCATGGTCAGAAACGGCACAAAGACAATAAACAAAAAATGAACACTTTTCAGTACCGATTCAAATCCAGGCGATGCCAGATTCAGATTATTATAAGAAAAGTACAGACCGATCACCGCCAGAATAAATGCGGCAAAAACATAGGCCGGCATCGTTGTACGGTAACTCCGGATCTCCTTTTTAAATATCCCGATCATACGATTTCACCTTGCTTTTCCGAAGCGGCCTGCGCTTTCCGCGTCAGTTCCAGGAATATATCTTCCAGATTCAGGGCAGCCTGCCCCATTTCCAGAATAGGACAGTCAGCCCGGGAAAAAGCACGGAACAGGGCTCTTGGCGTATCCCGGCCGGACTCTGCCTGAAGCCGGATTTCATAAAGTCCCTCTTCTGTTTCACGGATTTCAACCTTATGAATATTCGGAACTTCTTCTAAAGCAGCTTCGATTTTTTTTCTTTCTCCTTCGGCAGAAAGGCGGATCTCCGTCTCTTTGGAGGCCATATGTCTCAGATCTTCCGCACTGCCTCTGGCGATCAGTTTCCCTTTATAGATGATCAGCACGTCATCGCAGACGGCTGCAATTTCCGACAGAATATGAGAACTCACGATCACTGTATGATCTTCTCCGAGTTTT
>CACZPF010000380.1 GCA_902782975.1 uncultured Lachnospiraceae bacterium | reverse complement strand
CTGAAGGATGTGAATTTTGAATTGAAGAGCGGGAACAGCATTGCTATCGTGGGTCCTTCCGGTTCCGGAAAGAGTACCATTGTCAACCTGATCCCCAGGCTTTATGATGTGACTTCCGGACAGGTGTTTTTTGACGGCATTGATGTGCGGAAGCTGGATCTTGGCTTTCTCCGCAGGAATATCGGCGTAGTCACGCAGGAAACCTATCTGTTTAACGGGACGATCCGTGAGAATCTTCTGTACGCGGCACCGGATGCCACGGAGGAGGAGATGATCGAGGCCTGCAAGAAGGCGAATATTTATGATTTTATAAAGAAGCAGCCGGAAGGTTTTGATGCGATGGTGGGGAATCGGGGGCTTAAGCTTTCCGGCGGTGAGAAGCAGAGGATCTCGATCGCAAGAGTATTGCTGAAGGATCCTGCGCTTCTGATTTTTGATGAAGCGACTTCGGCCCTGGATTCTATTTCTGAGAACCTGATCCAGGAAGCGATCGATCCGCTGATCGATTCCCGCACCAGTATACTGATTGCGCATCGGCTTTCTACGATCCTGGCGGCGGATGAGATTCTTGTTGTACGTGACGGACAGATCGTGGAGAGAGGAGTCCATAAGGACCTGGTCCTGCGCGGCGGAACGTATACAGAGCTTTATGAGACACAGTTTAACCGGGTAAAAGAAGATACACAATGAAAATCCTGAAGCCGGATATGGTTATTCCGCACAATGATTGTTCAAATTGTTGGTGGGCGTGAATATTGCGAAAATGACCGGAGAATGATAAATTATTAGAGAATGCATAGATAATAAATGGCTGTAAAAAGATTCGTTTCGTTAAAAAGGATCACCGGTAATTTCAGGTGTACTGGTTGTTTTGTACAGAAAGGAAGAAAATAATGGCAGATCTTACGCCCAGAGAAAATTTTTTACGTTTTTTAAGAAATGAGCCGGTGCAGTGGATGCCCTCCAGCAGGGATCTTCTCCGGTTTAACCCGGGAATCTATAAAGATAATATTGCAAGAGGCATGGTAAATGAGGAACGCCAGTATAAGATCGAGGATTTTGGCGGCAAGGATTTCTTTGATGTACCGTGGGTATATGTACCGGCGGAAAGAGGTTCCATTGAACCTCCGGGATATACCATGATGGACGATATCAATGACTGGAAGGATCTTGTAAAGTTTCCGGATCTTTCCGCTCTTCCCTGGGCGGAATGTGCGGAGCGCAATAAAGAGTATCTGAATACAGATAAAATTGTTTACAGTACGATTTTTACTTCTTATTTTGAACGGCTGATCGCTTTTCTCGGGTTTGAAGATGCTGCGGTGGCCATGATCGATGAAGATTCGGAAGATGCTATTAAGGAGCTTTTCGATAAACTGACGGATTTTTATGTGGAACTGATCGGGTATTTTCACCGGTATTTTAATACGGAGCTTCTGTATTTCCACGATGACTGGGGTACGCAGAAGTCTACCTTCTTTTCTGTAGACACTCATAAGGAGATGATCGTTCCTTATCTTACCAGGGTTGCGGAAGAGGCGCACAAGATGGGGGTATACGTGGAGATGCATTCCTGCGGATGCATCGGATCTCTGATCCCGAATCTGATTTCGACTGGAATCGATTCCTGGCGGGGGCAGCCAAAGGTCAATGATAAGCTGGCTCTTGTAAATAAATATGGAGATCAGTTTAAATTCGGTGTGGAGATCGTAGCGCCGGATCATACTCCGTCCGATGAGGAAGCGCTCTCTCTCGCAAAAGAATTTGTTGATCAGTATAAAGGGAAGAATGTATGGGTCGTCCTGACCCGCGGTTTTACAGACGAACAGATGGACCAGATGTTTAAGCTGATCTATGCAGAGCTGGGGCAGCATTGTCCATACTGATCATATAGATATGGAGAAGCAGCCGGGTCCGTTCATCTTGAGAAATCACGGAATCAGAAAAAAACAGAAATTACAGAAACAGGGTGGTGCGTCGTACAAATGACGGCACCACCCTGTTTAGTTATGCGGGATCAGATTTTGATCTTAAATACGATTTTATGCACTTCGGCAGGACCGCCATCCTGCAGCTGGGGCATATGGCCGTCCGTGGGAAGATAGAGGGTAAACATTCCGGGCAGCAGGCGGGTAGTATCGGTTCCCTGCTTTTCCTTATAGAAAAGCATATCCTTGGCGGGTGTCTGGTCTTCTTCCACGGTCAGCATATCAACGGGAGCATAGCGGAGCTCCTCGGTGCCTGCCATGACGTACTGGAGATCTGTGTAAATGCGATGAGATTCCATGCGGCCTTCTTCCGCTGGTTTCGTGGTGTAGCACTGAACCATGGCGAAAAGTTCATCGCCCATCAGTTCATATTTTCCGACTGGCAGATTTTCTTCCTCTGCTTTTCTGGCAAAGGCGGTGATGGCTTCTGCGTAACGGGCAAGAAGTGGATAGAGATGGATATTACTTAATTTATCAGTGATCATAAGGGTCCCTCCTTGATAAAATGGAAACAGGTAAATGATCAGGTGAGCACGGGCGAAAACGGCCGGTCTTCCCTTGCAGCCATTATAACATGCCGGGAGAACCAGTTCAATGAAAGATTGTTCAGGGGGCAGTATCAAACCTTGACTTTTTCATGGTAAAGTGCTTTAATGAGGTAAAATTTCAGAGTGTTTTATGATTTGTAATGTTTTACGGAGATCAATATGGGGCTTGTAGCTTTTATTTTATGGCTTGTCCTGAATGGACGGATGACAGCGGAAATTTTAATTTTCGGAGCGCTGATCGGGATGGTTGTATCCTGGTTTGCTTTTAAAGTAATTGGATACTCGCCCGCAGACGACTGGCGGATGGCTCGAAATCTGCCGGTTTTTATTTTATATGCACTTAATCTTGTATGGGAAATTTTAAAGGCAGCCCTGACGGTTATGGGAATGGTTTTCCGGGCGGATGAGCCGGACCCGGTGCTTATTGAATTTTATTCCGGGTTTCGCAATGATCTGCAGAATGTACTTCTGGCAAATTCTATCACCCTTACGCCCGGAACCATCACGGTCTTCCAGGAAGGCGATCATTTTGTGGTGCATTGTCTGCGAAGGGAATATGCAAAAGGAATCGAGGATTCTTCTTTTATAAAGATACTGAGGAAATTGAAATAGGGCTGCAGAAGAACTGCAGATATAGTAATCGTTTCTTGTGGAAACGGATTCTTTGCAGATAGAAAAATAGATTGGAATAGAAAGGCCGGTTTCATTATGTCTGTTGAAACTGCTTATGATTATTTATACACCGGAGCCCTGATCTGGCTTTCCGTGCTGATCCTTTTTATGCTGGTGCGTTCCATCATGGGTCCCCGGATCACGGACAGGCTTCTTGCTATCAATATGATCGGGACACTTGTCATCAGCTGTATTGCTGTTTTGTCGAGACTTCTGGATGAAAGCTATCTGATCGATGCGGCGCTGATCTATGCGATGATCAGTTTTGTCTCTGTTCTTATTCTGGCCATGATCTATATTCCGGTCCGGCAGACGCGGGGAAAATTCGAAAAGGATGCCCGGAAGGAAATCAGGGCTGAGCGCGGGATAAGAGGATCCGTGACGGAAAGCGGCAGCCCTGAATATAAGGCCGGGAAAGAAGCAGAAAAGCCTGCGTATGAAAAGGGAAATGCGGGGTTGGATAACGGCAGGGATACGCAGCAGGATGCGTCTCTGCAGGAAAAAGGAGGGAGTCGGACATGATCGGTGAATGGATCCGTTTCGGGATCACCTGCCTTTTGCTGATCGCGGCGCTGGTTGGATTTACAGCTGCGGTGATCGGAGCTTACCGGTTCGGCTTTGTTATGAACCGGCTTCATGCTGCCGGAATCGGAGACACGTTGGGGATTTTTCTGGTCATCTGTGCTGTGAGTGTTTCTTCCGGGAGTTTTCTGGAAGCGGCAAAAGCTTTTCTAATCATTGTGTTTTTGTGGTTTACATCGCCTGCCTCTTCGCATTTTCTGAGTCAGATAGAGTATTATACCAATCCGCATCTGTACAGGTACGTTGACAGGAAAATACAGGATGGACCACATTCAGACGAAAAAGAACCGGAATAAGAGGCTTCTTTCCTGAAAAAGCAGGTTGGATAATTTCGAAGCAGGAAATATTGCGGCGGCCTGAAAAAACGGTTTTTCATGAATCAGATTTATTCTTTTAAATGAGGGCTTTAAGATGGAACTATTGACAGTTTTCCGATGCATTCTGCTGGTGCTCCTTATTGTCTGCGCGATTGCAGTGAATGTGACCAGAAATCTGCTGCAGGCGGTGGTCATCTTTATGTCTTACAGTTCAATCATGTGTATTGTCTGGATCCTGCTGGAGTCTCCGGATCTTGCGGTCACAGAAGCGGCTGTCGGGGCGGGGATCAGCGGTACCTTGTTTTTGATGACGTTGAAAAAGATCCGGGCGGATGACGCAGATAGAACGATCCGGCATTCCGCAGAAGAAGATCAGCAAACTGATCCGAAGGATCCATGAAAGGGATGTTTTTTTCATGAAAGAATGGTTTAACCACTGGCTGGATGGCGATCTGGATGTGATGGAGAATATTCTGGATGCAGCAGAGGTCCCGGACAGGCCCAGGGAAGAGTTGAAAGAACAGAACCGCCGTTTCCGGGACGAGGTCTATCAGAGGAACGAAGCGAAGGGTGCTCTGGAAGCCGGACAGAAAGGCTTCTATGCTTTGTACACGGTGGTCGGTATCGTAAGCTGTGTTCTGCTGATCGGAGTGCTTCTGTTTACAGTGGCGAATCTTCCGGAATATGGACACGAAAATCCCCGTACGGTGGAGGTGGTCCGTCGTTATATTGAGCAGGGCGTACAGGAGACCGGCGCGGTCAATGTTGTTGCCGGCATGATCCTGGATTACAGGGCTTTTGATACGCTGGGAGAATCCCACGTGCTGTTTACTGCGCTGATCTGCGTCATGATCCTGCTTGCCAGGGACAGCAAGAATATGAGGACAGAGTATGAGGACTATTTTACGATCCGTGAAGATGCCTATTTTGACATATCAAAGGATTCCATCATACGGCGTGTGGGATATGTTATTCTGCCGAGTATCTTTCTTTTCGGAATCTATATTCTGCTGAACGGCCAGATATCGCCCGGCGGTGGATTTTCCGGCGGTGCCGTCATGGGGGCATCGCTGATCATGTTTGCTGCTGCGTTCGGTTTTGGACCCGTGGATACATTTCTTCCCGGACAGAGGATCAGATGGATCGCATTTACTGCTCTTTCTTTTTACAGCTTTGCCAAAGGGTATGTGTTTTTTACAGGCGCGAACCATCTTGAAAATCACATTCCAAAAGGGACTCCCGGCGCGATCTTAAGCGGAGGCCTGATCCTGCCCCTGGATATTGCGGTGGGAATGGTGGTGGCCTGTACCATGTTCGGATTTTTCAGTCTTTTTAAGAGAGGAAGTATAGGAAGTGATTGAACATCTTCTGGTCAATTATGAAGAGGCGGCAGCGGTCATTCTGTTTGGGATCGGTTTTACCATGCTTCTGTTCCAGAGAAATCTGATCAAAAAGCTCATCGGTATGAACATCATGGATTCCGGTATTTTTCTGTTCCTTGCATCCATGGGTTATATCGAGGGCCGCAAGGCACCCATTATCGTGGACGGGGTGCAGAAAGCGGAAATGTATATTAACCCGGTACCTGCAGGTCTTGTGCTGACGGGTATCGTGGTCTCGGTTTCGGTTACAGCCATCATGCTGTCCCTGACGGTGCGCCTTTATAAGCGCTATCACACGCTGGATCTGGACGAGATGTATGTGTTATCCAAACATCAGGAGGAGGACAGATAAGTGGACTTTATCCGGAATTTTCCGCTTTTTACCATTGTGCTGAGCCTGTTCTCGGGAGTGCTCTGTTTTCTGCTTCCCGGGAAGGCGGCAAAAAGATATACATTTATTTATGAAGGAATTCTGCTCGTTCTTGTCGGCAGCGTGCTGCTTTATACCATCAGGACCGGCGGCAGTTTTACTTATGTGATGGGAGAATTCCCTGCTCCCTGGGGAAATGAGATAAGGGCGGGCGTGCTGGAATCTCTGCTTGCGCTTGCTTTTGTGATCATCCTGCAGTGCTCCCTGTTTGCGGGATACCGGTTTGTGGAAGAGGATATGGATGAGAGCAAGGTCAATCTGTTTTTCACGCTGGTGAACCTGATGACCGCAGCTCTGATGGCTCTGATCTGGACGAACGATCTGTTTACCGGATATGTTTTTCTGGAGATCCTGACCCTTACAAGCTGCGGCATCCTGATCGTCCGCGAGATCGGCCGGACGACGCTGGCCGCGGTCCGTTATATGATCCTGAATCTTCTGGGGTCCGGTCTGTTCCTGCTGGGCGTGGTTCTTTTATATGACCTGACAGGCCACCTTCTGATGGTTCCCATGCGGGAGACGGTGTCTGTTCTTTCGCGGGATCCGGCGGTGATGCCGGTCCTTACCATGGCTGTGGGTGTTCTGACGACAGGTCTTTCAATCAAGAGCGGACTTTTTCCGTTCCATTTCTGGATGCCTGATACTTACGGGTGGGCGACGCCTGCGTCGGCTTCTCTGCTGTCATCGATCGTTTCCAAGGCGTATATTTTTCTGCTGATCAAGACTTATTACCGCGCGATCGGGATGGACGTGATCCAGAAAATGCCGATTCCCTATATTCTTCTGGGCCTGGGGATCTGCGGCATCGTGATGGGATCTGTTCAGGCGATGCATGCAAATAATCTGAACCGTATGGTGGCACTTTCCTCTGCCGCGCAGATCGGCTATATCTATATGGGAATGGGGATGGGCGGTGTAAATGGTTATACTGCGGCCGTTTTTCATATACTTGCGCATGCGGTCACAAAATCGCTTTTGTTCCTCACCACTCCCCGTCTTGCCGAAGTGTCGGGAGGAAGCCTGCTTTTCCGCTCTCTGCAGGGGGCAGGCATCAGGAACAGAGACGCAGGCCTGTTTTTTACGGCGGGGGCGTTTTCCATGATCGGTATCCCGGTCTTTGCCGGCTTTGCATCCAAATTGCAGTTCGGCCAGGCTGCCATGGAAACAGGCAATCTGAAGGTCCTGACCGCGGTCATGCTTGCGCTGGCAGTGAGTTCTCTTCTGAATGCCATTTATTTCATCCGTACGATGATCCGGATCTACAGTACCGGCCTCGGCATAACCAGAAAAGAAGTGCCCGTCCGGGCGCATCACCGTGCCGGATATAATATTCCCATGATCGTTCTGACACTGGGAAATCTGATCCTCGGCCTTTTTTCATGGAAGGTCGTTCAGCTGATCCATCTGGGTTTTTCCATGTTCCGGTAAGAACCGTTTTTTATGAATACGGCGGAAAGTATGTCCGCATGTTCCTGTAAGTAAGAAAGGGGTTATCATGCTTTTACTATTGTCTTTTCTGTTCCCGATGATCGCGGGGACGGTCATATCGGTCATGCATTTTGAATCAGAAAAAGGCAGGAACCGGTTTTACGCGGGGACGATCGTTCTGACAGATATGCTGATGCTGGCACTTCTTGCAGCCCGGGATGCAGGGACGGTGACGTTGTTTACTCTTTCAGAGCATGTGACGGTTTCGTTCTGTCCGGATGGCTTCGGCCGGCTGGTTCTGGTATTCGTGCTGCTGCTTTACACAGCTGTCTGTTTTTATGCGTTTGAATACATGAAGATGGAAGAACGTCCGAATGTATTTTTTGCATTTTTCTTTGTGTCCATGGGAGCGCTGATCTCTGTGTGCATGGCCTCCAATCTGGTGACGCTTTATCTCTGCTTTGAGCTGGCAACGCTCTCCTCGGTACCACTTGTTCTTCACGAGATGACAAAGGATGCAGTGGCAGCGGGGCTCAAGTACCTGTTTTACTCGATAGCAGGCGCTTTGATGGGATTACTGGCCGTGTTTTTTGTTTATTATTACGGCACGGGTGAATGTACATTTATTTATGGAGGTTTTCTGGATCCGGGCAGGCTGTCCGGCCGGGAAGGTGTATTTCTGGCAGCCGTATTTGCCGGGATCCTGGGGTTTGGGACGAAGGCAGGTATGTATCCCATGCACGGGTGGCTTCCGACAGCCCATCCGATCGCCCCGGCGCCGGCATCCTCTCTTCTGTCGGGAATTATCGCGAAGGCCGGGATTGTTGCCGTGGTCAGGCTGGTTTATTATTCGGCAGGGGCGGACATTCTGAGGGGAACCTGGGTCCAGTATGCATGGATGATCCTGGCGATGCTTACGATCTTTATGGGATCCATGATGGCTTTTCGGGAAAAGGTCACGAAAAAGAGGCTGGCTTATTCGACCGTGAGTCAGATCTCCTATATCATGCTAGGGCTTTCCATGCTTTCTCCGGAGGGACTGAGAGGCGCTCTGCTGCATCTGATGAGCCACGCTTCCTCCAAGGGATGCCTGTTTCTGATAGCCGGTATATTCATTTATAAGCTGAACAAAAGAAATGTAAACGAACTGAAGGGGATCGGAAGGCAGATGCCGGTTACTATGTGGTGTTTTATGATCGCTGCTCTTTCGCTGGTGGGAATTCCACCCATGGGAGGGTTCTTGAGTAAGTGGGTCATCGCAGGAGCCGCCATCGGAAACGGAATGGGGGCCCTCTCCATCCTTCCGCCTGTCATTCTGCTGATTTCTGCTCTTCTTACAGCGGGATATCTTTTTCCGATCGCAGTGGATGCCTTCTTTCCGGGAGAAGAGTTTCTGAAAGAAAATCCGGTGCCGGAAAAGAAAGAGCCCTCCTGTCTTATGACAGTTCCACTGATCGTATTATGTGCCGCTGCCCTGATCGTGGGTGTTTTCGGCATCAGGATCGTGCAGATGGCCGGGCTTTGAATGCTGCCGGCAGGGATGATCCTGCGGGATGCCGGTTACAGGATACCAGTTGCTGGATGGCAGTTATGATTTGATCGAATTAGCTGGAGGAATGAGATTGAACCCTCTGTTTTTGTTATTACCGGTTCTGCTTCCCGTGGCGGGAGGCTTAATGATTGTGATAAAGCCTTTTGAAGAGGAAAAGACGCGGAACATTTTTTCACAGAGCGTGGTGCTCTTAACGACTATCCTGGTCTTTATCTCCATTGGTTTCGTAAAAAGGGATCCGGTGGCGGTCTACAGTTTTACGAGAGGTTTTGCCATCGAATTCAGGATGGACGGACCGGCTGTTCTTTTTGCCGGGATGGTTGCCGTGATGTGGCCCCTTGTTATGCTTTATGCCTTTGATTATATGAAGGGGACCATCCATCCCAACGTCTTTTTTGCCTTTTATGTGATGACCTACGGCATCACCCTGGGTGTCGCTTTTGCTGCCAATATGACGACGCTCTATGTTTTTTACGAAATGCTCACACTCGTGACGATTCCTCTGGTTTCGTATTATCAGGATCATGAGAGTATGTATGCCGGGCGCAAATATGCCGCCTATACAGTGGGCGGCGCATCGCTCGCCTTTTTTGCAGTGGTGGCATCTACAATGCTGGGAGACGCGGGGGAATTCATCTATGGAGGAAGTCTTGCGGCTGGGAGCAGCAGGCTTCTGGAGATCGCTTTTGTGTTCGGCTTTTTCGGGTTTGGGGCGAAGGCGGCGGTTTTTCCGCTTTACAGCTGGCTTCCCTCTGCTTCGGTGGCGCCGACGCCGGTCACGGCTCTGCTCCATGCGGTGGCAGTGGTGAATTCCGGTGTATTTGCCGTGAGCCGGCTGGTCTGGTATGTATATGGGGCGGAACGCCTTTCGGGGACCTGGATGCAGGTAGTGACGGTCATCACCGTTTCCTTTACACTGGTGTTCGCGGCGGTGATGGCCCTGAAGGAAAGGCACTTTAAAAGGCGTCTGGCCTATTCTACGGTGAGCAATCTTTCGTATATGCTGTTTGGGATTCTGCTGATGAGCACGCATGGATTTCAGGCGGGCATGATGCATATGCTGTTTCACGGCGTGATCAAGATGTCGCTCTTTCTCTGTGCGGGCGCCTTTATGCATGGAACAGGAAATGCCTATATCTACCAGATCAACGGAATTGGCAGAAAAATGCCGGTAACCTTTGCATTTTATACCCTGGGGGCGCTGTCTCTTACAGGAATCCCGCTGTTCTGCGGGTTTGTATCCAAGTGGAATCTTATTATGGCGGGGCTGGAGGCGGAGAGTTTCCCGGGAATGCTGGGAACGGTGTGTCTGATCGCGGCGGCTTTTCTATGCGCCATGTATACGCTGACCGTCAGTATCCGGGCCTTTTTCCCCATGGACGGGTCGGACCGCTATGAAGGGAATACAGAGGTGAAGGAAGCGCACCCCCTGATGCTCGTGCCGATCGTTGTATTCGGTATTCTCAATGTGGTGATGGGAATTTTTCCGGGACCCGTCATGGATCTGATCGGGAAGATCGCCTCGGGAATGATATGAAAAGAAGACTGTTTTATGGACAGGCCTGGGATTTTTAAGAGACGGCAGGTATTGTTATGTTGATTTTGCTTATTGTATTTGGTCCTGTTGTGATGGGATTTGTTTCCTATATTCTGGGGCGCAGGAACGAACGATTAAGAGACTGGTTTGTAGTGTTCGCAGCGGCGGCGGAGATGGTTCTTACGATCATGCTTTTTAGAACAGGTCCGTCTTTCTTTGCCGGCGGGATCCTGACCGGAGGCCTCGGCTTTACGACGGACGGGTTCCGGTCAGTCTATGCATTGATCACCGCTTTTATGTGGACGCTGACCTCTCTGTTTGCCCGGGAGTATTTTGAGGAGGAGAGAGAAGGGCTGAACCGGTACTGGTTTTTTATTCTGGTCACGCTCGGTGCTACGGAAGGGGTCATGCTTTCGGCAGACTTGATGACTTCCTTTGTTTTTTTTGAGATCCTTTCCTTTACATCCTTTACCTGGGTCATTCATGAAGAGACAAAGGATGCCGTGAAAGCGGGCTACACCTATCTGTTTATCGCCGTGATCGGAGGACTGGTGCTGTTTATGGGGCTGCTCCTGATGCAGGAGGGCGCCGGGACGCTGGTTTATTCGGAGTTAAAGCAGATCGCAGAGAACACACCGGATAGAACGGGGGCTGTACAGTCCGGCCTGATGCTCTCGGGAGGAATCTGTATTCTGCTGGGGTTCGGCGCCAAGGCTGGTATGGTACCCGTCCATGTATGGCTGCCGAAGGCACATCCGGTGGCACCTTCACCGGCATCGGCTCTTTTGTCCGGTATACTGACCAAGGTCGGTATATACGGGATCCTGATGACGGCGGCTAACGCGCTTCCCGCGGATGAAAGGTTCGGCCTTCTCATCCTGCTTCTGGGAGGAGTGACGATGGCGCTCGGTGCAGTGCTGGCACTGTTTTCCGTGAATTTGAAAAGGACCCTTGCCTGTTCTTCCATGTCCCAGATCGGTTTTATTCTGACAGGGACCGGCATGATGGTTCTTCTTGAAGCGGCAGGCAGTGAGGAGGGGGTGATCCTGGCGGTAAGCGGGCTCATGCTCCATATGGTAAATCATTCTCTCATTAAGCTGACGCTTTTTATGGCGGCGGGAGTCGTGGTCATGAATCTTCACGCGCTGGACCTGAATACGATCCGGGGGTTCGGCAGGAACAAGGTACTGTTTAAAATTTCCTTTGCCCTGGGAGCTCTGGGTATCAGCGGGGTGCCCTTCTTTAACGGTTATATCAGTAAAACCATGCTTCACGAAAGTATTGTAGAAGGAATCCACGAATGTGGCGCATTTTCGGGCATGCTCTCCGTTATGGAATGGGTGTTTCTGATCTCCGGGGGCTTCACCTTTGCCTATATGCTGAAGATCTTTATCTGTGTTTTTGTCGAAAAGAATGCGGATCCTGCGCTGCAGAAACGGTATGATGCGCAGTCCGGCTGCATGAACAGGTTCAGTGCAGCTGCAGTATATGGGTCCTCCCTTCTTATGCCGGTGCTGGGGCAGCCTTTTGTGATGACGCATCTGGCGGAACATATGACGGGAAAAGAAGAGATCCTCGAATTCCATGCCTTTTCCCTGGAAAATCTGAAGGGCGGATTCACTTCTCTTGCCATTGGTGCTTTTATCTATCTGGTGCTGGTAAGAAAAGTCCTGTACAGAAAGAAAGAAGGATATGTCGATCTCTGGCCTTCGGCGCTGGATCTGGAGGACAGGGTCTACCGGCCGGTCCTCACGAGGCTGCTCCCGGGAATATGCGGAAATATCGTCCGCATTTTCGGTGAAAACAGGATCCTTACGCCACTGTGCCGAGCGGGACTGTTTGCAGCCGGGAGGGCGGCGGCTGTGCCGGGAGAGAATAAGATCCTGAAGCCGGTCTGCAGGGCTGCTTTTCTGATCGCCGGTATTTTCGGAAGGATTTTTGATATGGCGACGGACAGCCTGATCGTATTCCTTCGGTCCACCGTGGTGAAAGAGAAAAAAGTGCAGGGGATCAGCCGCTCTCATCCGGGACTTCTGCGGACGATCGGAACCGAGCTTTCCGGTGCCATGCGGCCGATAACGTCGAATTTTACCTTTGCTCTTATGATGACCTGTATAGGAATTCTGATCATATTCTGCGCACTGATCTTCGCCCTGATCTGAGAAACGGCCTTCCATACGCCGGAGGGCGGATCTTTGCAGATAAAAACAGCGGGAGGTTTCTCCCGCTGTTTTTGTCTGCACATTTGAATGGAAAGATCGTCCTGGGCCGGCCGTTCCGTCAAAGTTCGTATATTTCTGAATATTTCTTTTCGAGATAGTCGAGAAAGTCATCCGGTGTCAGGCTTCGCCCTGTGATATCCTGGATCCATTCTGCGGGATCCAGCAGGTCTGCCTTTTTAAAGACATGCTCGGCCATCCAGGCATTAATAGAGGCAAAATCTCCCGAGGCTACTTTCTGGTCTACATCCAGGTCTTCCTGCATACGGTTGAAATACATGGCATTGTACATGTTGCCGATCGCATAGGATGGGAAATAACCGAACCCGGAAGTCCAGTGGACATCCTGCAGCACACCTTCCCTGTCGTTTGAGGGACGGATGCCCAGATACTCTTCGTACTTATCGTTCCAAAGAGACGGAAGGTCGTGGATCGGGGCTTCTCCGGAGAGGATCATTTTTTCCAGCTCATAGCGGATCATAATATGGAAGATATAGGTGAATTCATCGGCATCGGTTCTGATCAGAGAAGGAGCGACCACATTGACGGCTTCGTAGAACTCATTTTCCGTCACATCGGAAAGCACGTCGGCGAAGATCTCCTTTGCCTTGCCAAAGATCAGATGGATAAAGGCTCTGGAGCGGCCGATCCGGTTTTCATAGAACCGTGAGACGGATTCATGCATGCCCATGGTCTTGCGCGTGGAGATATGATGGGCAAAGTTTTCTTTTGGCTGCAGCAGTTCAAAAAGGGCGTGGCCTCCTTCGTGAACGATGGAGAAGATGCTGGAGCAGAACAGGTTCGGATCGTAGTTGGTGGTCACACGTACGTCGTTTTCCCCAAGTCCGTCGGTAAAGGGATGTTCGGAGGTGGAAAAAGTACCTCTGCGGAAGTCGAACCCGATGACATCCAGCAGGTACCGGGCCATTTCTTTTTGCTGCTCATCCGTTACCGGACGGGTGAGAAAGTCGGTGCGGATCTTTTTGGGACTGTTCTGGATCTTCTGGAGCAGGGGCACCAGCCTCTCTCTGCAGATGGAAAAACATGCATCCAGTTCCTTTGTACCCAGACCATATTCATAATCATATAGAAGATTGTCGTAGGCAAGGGGCAGAGATTCCTCCCGCAGCGCCGTCTCTTTAACAGACATTTCCCGGATCGCGGAAAGAGAAGGCTCAAAGATCGAAAAGTCGGCTTTTTCTTTGGCTTCGAGCCATTTGACAAAAGCTTTGTTTATAATCAGGGAAAATTCTTTATCCATTTCCGGGGTGATGTTTTTCTTCTTCAGATAGGTGCGGTGCAGCATGAGGGCGAGGGAACGGTCATACGCATTATCCAGATCGTCCAGTCCGGCGTAGAGCTTTTCCGTGTTCCGGGTAAATTCTTCCTCTTTTAACAGACAAAAAGCCTTATTCTCCAGGAAAGCCTGCACTTCCCCCTGCTGTTCCATTCCGTCCGGCGGACACACTGTCTGCTGATCAAAGCTTATAATACTGCAGGCATGCAGGTAAGATTCGACATCCTCCAGTACAGCATAAATATCTTTTAACAACTCTTTCATAAAGTACTCCTTTTTTTATTAAATATTTCAGTAAAATCTTACCATAAATGCCCTTAATTGACAATGAAACATGGCAATGTTATACTTTGAACAATTATTGATCTCGAAAAGAGGAAATCAGATGAAGTTTGATTTTAAGAGGCAGCGCGTTCTGAAGATCATCAGGACGCTGGCAGCGCTGGCAATTCTGATATTCGTTGTCTGCGGACCTTCCGATCTGAAGGATGAGGTAGTACATGGAACAGGAATTGTCATGGGACAGGAGTATGTTTTTACTCCTTTTTTAAATACGCCAGATGACACAGTCATGCAGATGTTCCGGCCTGTGAACAAGAATCTTTCCTCTATATCGATCCGCGTGGCAAACGAATGGCCGGATAATGTGGATAATGTGCTGGAGTTTTCCATTCTGGACCCTGCGGGGTCCGTTCTTTATAAAACATGGGTCAATTCTGCGGACATAAAAAACTGGCACTATGTTGAGATCACGCCGGATATAAATTTCAGTGTATCAAAGGATTATATATTGAAGATTTCCTGCCCGGAGACAAATTCTCCGGATGTTTGCTGGAAGATTTTTTTATGCAACGGAAAGCTGAGGGAAAACGGGACACTGACCTTTAATGAGGAAGAAATCGATGGTGAGCTGGATCTTATGTACACGTATCATCCGTTCCAGCTCGGAAGTTTTCTATTTATTGTTGCGGCATGTCTGGCCCTTCTGGTTCTGACCTGGATAGAGATACCGTTTTTAAAAAAGCCGGCATTCGGGTGGTACGTGACGCTTCCAGTGACAGCCGGGATCACTCTTGTCATGGTGGAATATCTCTCATCCGAAGATCTGGGACTGCTGCTGCCGGCGGCCGGAATCGTGAACTATCTGTTTATCCTGGGGCTGATGATCGGGCTGGGCGTTATTTCCGGCTTTTCTACCCTGGGAGGCAGGATTTTTGTGCTCCTTCTGCCGTTTCTTGCACTTGTAAATCACTTTACGCTTCAGTTCCGCGGTACCGTGATCCTTCCTTCGGATCTGTATTCCATCGGTACGGCTGCCGATGTGTCCGGAAATTATACGATCCTGTTTAACCGCCAGATCCTGTACTGCATGGTGATCTGTCTCGCGGTTCTTGTGATTCTGATGAAAACGGAGCAGAACGGGCGGTTTCGCAGGCACAGGGCGGCCGGTGCCCTGTGCGGCATTCTGGCTGTCTTTCCGCTGATCTTCCTTTCGGTTGATCCGGTCTTTGCGGAAAAAGTAAAACTGGAACCGGATCAGTTTAATCAGACAAAACGCAGCCATGAAATTGGTTTTATTTTAAATCTTGGAGAGAATTTCCGGTTTTTATTTTTGACAAAACCGTCGGGATACCATGATGAGACGGCCGACCTGATCCTGAAAAAGGCGGCGGATGCAATGCAGGACCTTCCTGCGGAAAATCAGGCAGAACGGCCGGATAATATTATTCTTATCATGAATGAATCTCTGACAGATCTCAGGATGTTGGGGGATCTTAAGACGGACGAGGAGTACCTCACGAATTTTTACAGAGCAGCTGAGAGCAGGAACAGTAAAATCGGGGAATGCGCGGTCTCGGTATTCGGAGGCGGAACCAGCTGTTCGGAGTTCGAGGCGCTTACCGGCATGAGCATGATATTCCTTGGCTCGGGAAACGCCCCCTATCAGCAGTTTATTCATAAGAATACGGAGTCGCTGGCAACGGCTTTCGAAGGACTGGGTTATGATACGTTTGCGGTTCATGCGGGCAACCCGAAAAACTGGAACAGGAATGATGGGTACCGTTTTCTCGGGTTTGACCGCTTTATCAGCGAAGAGGACGAAGAATTTGAAGACCCTGTCTACTGCCGCTGCTGGATCTCTGACCAGACGATGATGGATGTCGTCATGGATCTTTATAAAGATGATGATGTTCCGGAGTTCAGTTTTGCTTTGACGATCCATTGTCATGGGGGATATGATTATGAGCCGTACGAACCGATGGTTCATGCAGTCTCTCTTTCGGAAGAGTATCCCTGGGCAGATCAGTATCTTTCGCTGGTAAAGGAAACGGATGATGCCTTTGGCTCTCTGATCGATGATCTGTCTGAATCGAAGGAAAAGACGATCGTACTGATGTTCGGAGATCATCTCCCCGGGATCAGCAGTGAGTTTTATAGCGAGCTGTCTGCAGGATGGACGGATTCGTCCGAGGAAAAGGAACTGCAGATGTATGAAACGCCCTACATTTTCTGGGCGAATTATGATGTGGATTTCAGCGATATACCGGATGAAATGAGTGCCAACTTTTTAGGTGCATATCTTATGAAGACAGCGGGGCTGCCGCTGGATCCTTATAACAGCTATTTATATCAGCTGTCGAAGGAATATCCGGTGATCTGCCGCGCCGCGATTAAGGACGCCGGCGGTGTATTTTACGAGTATTCGCCGGAGTCGGCGTGCTATGACAGGCTTCATGAATATGAGATCGTACAATATCAGAGACTTGCCAGATAAATTTACGGCGGCAGAGGGCAGCCGGATATCTGCGGGCTTCTGTAATAATCTGCTCGAGGGAGGGATGCGGGGTGTATCTTGGAAAAAGTGCGATGACTGTAACGAAATTAAAATCACTGATCCAGCGGATCATCGGATGGATCCTGACGGTCTTTTTCGGATTGGGGGTCATTCTCTACGCGACGGATCCAGCAGACAGAGCAGATCTGCCATTTGCCATCGGCTGTTTTTGTGTTTCCGCGATCCCGCTGGTGCTGGGGTATCGTAATAAACATAAAATGACGCTCGCAAAGCGCTATAATCTTATATTTGAGGCGGATGAAGACGGCATACTGACCCTGGAGCAGCTCTCAGTGCAGAGCGGCAAAGAGAAGCGTGTTGTGGAGCAGGAAGTAGGCATGCTGATAGAAAAAGGATTTCTTTATGAGTGTACATTGAGAAAGGGTTCCGTCACGACGGTCATTCTTTCGGGAAAAAAGAAAAAGACAAAAGAATCGGTTTTCCGAACGTTCACCTGCCCGAACTGCGGCGCGGCCGTTACGGTCCGGGAGGGCGTGCGTACCCAGTGCAGCTACTGCGGGACCTATTTCCAGGGCTGAACAGAAGGGCTGGCCGGACCGGGCAGGATATGGAACAAATGAGGCTGATAATTTCGGAAATCTGCACAAGTTCTGCGAAGTACAGGCATCCTGCTGAAGGGATAAGGCTTTTTCATCGAAGGGAATTTTTTATAAGCAGGTGGAAAATTACAACAATAAGGAAAATATCGGAAATAAAATGTTAAAATTGTACGATATTGTTAACCAGGACTAAAAATTGACATATTCTTTACATAATGTTAAAATCCCCCCGTAATATTTAAGGAAGAGAAAGAAATATCAGAAGAAATGAGGAATTAACATTATGAAACGTAACATATTGACAGTTCCTGCACTCATTCTCGTGTCTGCGGCATGCTTATGCACAGGTGTCATGGCATCAGAAACGGGACATGTCCGTGCAGATGTTCTTAATGTCCGGAAGAGTGCTTCTGTAGATTCGGCAGTGATCGGGACACTTAAAAACGGTGCAGCCGTAGAAATCGTCAAAGAGGCGGATGATGACTGGTATCAGATCAGCTATGCGGGAAGTACCGGCTATGTATCCAGCCAGTACATTGCAACGGATGCATCCCCGGATGACAAAACCGCTGTAAAAATCGGATCAGCATCGGATCCGGAAGAAGAAAAAGCGGCAGATAACGGCTGGGATGGTCCGGTACTGAACAGTATCAATGGAACCATCATGGGTCCGAGTGGAAAAGAGACATATTATAATCTGGATATGTCAGGAATTATTGAGATCATGCGCAGCATGGGCAATCAGGATGAATACTGGGTGCGAAGCGACGGCTGCAAGATGCTGGGGGATTATATCATGTGCGCCGCCAATCTGGACGTACATCCCAGAGGCAGCCTTGTAGAAAGCAGCCTTGGCACATGCATCGTGTGTGATACCGGCGGCTTTGCCGCATATAATCCGAATCAGCTGGATATCGCAGTTACATGGTAAAAGGAGACAGGGGACGGTTCTCTGTCTCCTTTTTCAGAAAATGGAGACAGGGGACGGTTCCCTGTCTCTTTTTCAACAGCAGAGACAGGGCCGGCTCCAATGTCATTAAGTCAGTCATCCCGGACGCCCGGCAGGAGTTGTCCATAGTGCCGTCAGACCAGTGGCTGGAAGCTGAGAAAATGCTGCGCCGCCTGTCAGCAGGTGCCTTCGCAAACTCGCATACGCTCAGACAGTGCTCAGGCACCTGCAGCTATGCTCGCATTTTCTGTGCCTCCGGCCAAGGGTCTGCCGCCTCTATGGACAATTCCTGCCGGGCTGTTCGATGGAAAAAGCTAAACTTAGTGACATTGGGACAGTTTCCTGTCTTTTTTTTCAACAGGAGACAGAGTAGGAGACAGAGAACCGTCCCCTGTCTCTTTTTCGTCAATAGGAAATTACAGAAAAAGGGCTTCTTTCATGTATTCTCATAAGTAGAAGTGCAAGGCACCAAAGACATAAGGAAAGGAGACGATCATGATTATGAAACAGAAGAAAATGTACAAGGCCCTTTTTCTGGGCGGCTGTATCCTGGGAGCCCTCGTGTGCGGCTCTTCCGCGCTGGCAGAAGAGAAAACACCGGCCATACCTTATGAGGAGTACCCGAGGATCGACGGTTCCCTTGCCTGTGTTCCTCTGATGGAAGCACTGGCAGTAAAGATCACGGGATGCAGCCAGATCGAAGCGGAGGAGACCCTGTCGGACTTCAGCAACACCAATCCCTGCTATCTGCATCTTGCGAAAGGGGAACGGGACATTCTTCTTGCCTATGAACCTGCAGATGAGACAAAGCAGGAGATTGCACACTATGCGCCGCTCACGATGGAGCCGGTGGGCAGGGACGGACTGGTCTTTATCGTGAATAAGGATAATCCGGTAGAAAGTCTTACAACGCAGCAGATCTATGATATCTATACCGGCAGGATCACAAACTGGAAGGAGGTCGGCGGAAACGATCAGCCCATCAAAGCCTTCAGCCGTCCGGAAACCAGCGGCAGCCAGACATTAATGCGCAAACTTCTTCTGAAGGATGCTGAGATGATCGAAGGGGTAACAGAAAGAATAGAGTCTATGGAAGGAATCATCAACCGGCTGCTGGACTATGATAATTCCGCCAATGCCATCGGTTATTCGGTCTATTATTATGCTTCCGCCATGTATGACCAGCCAGCCCTGAAGTTTCTGGCCGTGGACGGGGTAGAGCCTTCGACAGATTCCATCCGCACAAAGGAATATCCTCTTCTCAACGATTTTTATGTGGTAACCAATGAACAGTCCTGTGAAGAAGCTCTGAAGATCCGCGACTGGCTGCTCTCGGTAGAAGGGCAGGATTTTGTGGAGGAAAATGGATATGTGCCGGCAAAATAAATGTTTGAAGGCGGCTGTGGCTGCAGTGTTCGTCCTTTCTTCGGCGCTCTGGTGCGGTACGGCAAGTGTTTCTGCGGCAGTTCCGGAAGGAATGCCTCTTCTTTGCGAAGAGGACCAGTATTGTATTATCCCGACCCGGGACAATGGGCTTGCGATTTTTGACTGCAGGGGGAATCTGGTAAAAGAATGGAGAAATTACGAGGATTTTTACAGTTCCGCAGTGATCGATCAGGATACGGTGATTTCTTACAGGCGGGATGAATTCCGGGAAGTATTCAGTTTCCGGACATTGGATGTCATTCTGCGTTTCCCTGTGGAGGAGTATCTGGTGACCGCGAAGGGAAAGGATCTTCTGGCGGTCAGTAAATATACAGGAGATATGAGCTTTTATGACAGCAGTGGAAATCTTCTTTACCAGGGCAGAGGACCGGTTTCGGAGGAAGAATGGGGTCTGTGGACAGGCATGGTGCGGCTTTCTGCCGGATGTATGATCTTCTCCGATACGGAGGATATGGCGATGGCCGTATATATCGGGGATGATGGGACCGTCCGTCAGATCACCGCTCCGGAGATCCTGTATGCCCTGCGCGGGGCATATATAGAACCTTTCGGGGATAAACTGTATATTAATTTCTATGACCGGGATACAGGGTTTGTCGCAGATCTTGACGGGGTTCATTACCTGGACGCACTCAAAAACTGTGTATTCGCTTCCACTTCACAGAATATGAATTTTTATAATAGCTATACATGGTACAGCCGCACACCGGATTTTGTGATGCAGGAGGGAGATGGGACCTGTAATTTGTACGATCAGGAGCTTTCCTGTATCGGAGCGGTTCCGGACGATCCGGAGGATAGATACTTTACACCGGAAACAGCAGGCGGTTTTGTGGCCGGTCTTGCCTATCCGGAACTTCTCGGAAGGACCTGCGACGGATTTATCGCCTGTGGAGAAGGAATGTATCCGTATACCAGGATGAATAACGGATGCCTTGTGTACCATGACGATGTGGTCGCCGCGCTGCCGGTCCCGCCGGATGAAATACCGGTTTCTTTTTCGGAGGCTTACTTCCTTACAGAACGTGAAGATATGGCATATACGAATGAGTACGGCGAACATCCGGTCATCAGGACCGCCTATAAACGGAGTGACGGGTCCATATTTATACAGTCGGCAGATAATGCCCAGGAGACTCTTCTGATGGATCTGGGGGAGACAGGGCTCGCCATTTACAGGTACGGAGGTCCGGATGACTATTCTTCGACCCAGTCTTTGTATAACAATCAGTACGATCTGGCTTTTCCG
>CACZPF010000379.1 GCA_902782975.1 uncultured Lachnospiraceae bacterium | reverse complement strand
GTACCGTTCACCTGGGTGGAGCCACGCTATGCGATGAAAGATATGTACCTTCTAAGCCTCGCCCGGCTGGCCGTACCCGTCGCTGAATACGCCGTGCAGGACTGCCACAGAGGCATTCTGTGGCACAATGGAGAGTCTTCTGTTATCTCTCCTCCCGTTTCCGGCGACTGCCGCCGCATGCTGGTCGATTTCGGAGATATCTATGTGGGCCAGGCAGAATTTACCTTGTGTGCCCCGGAGGGAACCATTATCGATATCTACGGTTTTGAAAATATGTACCGGGATGAGATCGATTTTACCATCGGACTCAATAATGGCCTGCGTTATATCTGCCGGGAAGGCTGGCAGCATTTTCGTGGAATGGCCCGGATCGGCATGCGCTATGCACTGATCAGCGTCCGGTTTCCGGAGATAAAAGCAGCTGTATTCATCCGCGATTTTCACCTGAATCATACAACCTACTCTGTCTCCAATGCGGGTTCCTTCTGTTGTGAGGATGAGAAGCTGAACAGGATCTGGAGCATGTGCAGACATACCCATGAACTCTGCCTGGAAGACAGCTTTACTGACTGTCCTACCTACGAGCAGGCCTTCTGGCTGGGGGATGCCCAGGTCAGCGCCATGGTAAACAGCTTCGTCTTCGGGGACTATTCCTTTGTCCGGCACAACCTGATCCTCGGTGCTTCAGCAGGGTTCAACTCTCCACTGTTTAACGCCCTGACTCCCACTGACTGGACCACCTGCATTCCCATGTGGACCTTTAACTGGATGATCGCCATTATTGAATATGTGGACTGTACAGGAGATCATTCGATTCTCCCCGAACTTTACGATAAGGTTCGCGATGTGTTGTTGTATTACAGAGAACTGCTGACAGAAGACGGCGGCCTGATCGTCTATTCCTGGAACCTGATCGACTGGGCACATCTTGATACGCCGGAAGGTTATACGCTTACTGCATATCAGGTCCTTCTCGCATACTGTTATCAGCATTTCTCGGCATTTGCCCTGGAGCTGGACCATCCCGAAGATCATACTTTCTTCCGGGATACAGAAACCATCATGCGCTCGTATCTGGATTCTCTGTGGCAGGATGAACGGCAGGCTTACTGCGATGCGAGAAGCCCCGAAGGAACATATTCCTCGACCTGCAGTATACAGACGCACAGTCTTCTGCTTTTATTCCACGGAATCACCGATCCTGTCAAAGAAGCCATCTGCCGGAACTATATAAATAATCCTCCCGCGGACTTTATCCAGGTGGGTTCCCCTTTTATGCTCTACTATTCCTATGAGGCAAGAGCTGCCTATCTTAAAAAGAAAGAAGAAGAAATAACAGGCCTGGATCAGATTCTGGATGACATCCGTTTCCGCTGGGGCGAGATGCTCCGCTACGAGTCCACCACCTGCTGGGAAGTTTTCCCGGGCTTCTACGAAAACAGCCGCACCCGGAGCTACTGCCACTCCTGGTCCAGCTCGCCGGCGGCATTTCTTCAGAAATACCTTCTGGGCATAAAAAAGGAAGCGGAAGGCTTCAAAAAAGTCACCCTTTCACTTCCCGATACATCCCTGGCCTGGGCAAGGGGCAGTATTCCAACTCCGTACGGTCCCATTTATACTGACTGGAATCAAAAAACCCGGGAATACCTGGTGAAGATTCCCGAACAGGTCGAAGCCCAATTTGAAATACCCGATAATTATCATATAACAGTAAAGCGGACCAGATAACCACTTTAATCGAAAAAAAACAGGGAGCAGGCCTGTATCCAGGTAAGCCGGATACAGACCTGCTCCTCAAAAACACCCTGCCAGAATCGTTGTTATCCCGGATCCATCCCTCGTCATTGTCCTTTTAGCCCAACCCCTGCCGGGAACTCTTCTACAAAGTTCACGGCCTGTGCTTCCTCTTTGGTCGTATCCGTCTTTGACCAGTCGATCGTATTCTCAAGTCCTGCGTAGTCACTGATACGAATAGAACAGAGTTTCCCGCTCTTTCCGCGTTCATAGGCCGCGATTCCCGAGAGTGCTATCCGGTTTCTCTCTTCCTGTCCCGCCCTCGAAACAATATGCACCCATTCTATGATTCCGTTTATTCCGTCGTCGATGATCGTTTCAAAACGCATGCCCACACATCGTGGTATGTAGGATGCCATCTTTTCATATTCTTTTCTGATCTCTTCCATTGTCGTTGCAGGCTTATGCCCTTCCTGATCCGGCCCGTATCCGCCAAATAATGCACCTTCTTCCATACAGTTAAGTATTCTCTCGACATCTACAGAAGGTACATGATGAAGAGCCTCATAATATTCCCTTACCGCCCCCGTTAGCAGCATCGGGTCTCCCATTTCCAGATGTGCCGGCTTGAACATTGGCTTTCGATACGCCTGAAGTCCGGGAACAAACGAACAATGGCAATAGATTCTTACTTCATCCAGTGTATCCTGCGTCCTGAGATCCGCGACAACAAACATGGGAACCTGTTCCAGCATTCCATCTACCACAAACTCTATCTGCATTTCTGTAACAGATCTTCC
>CACZPF010000378.1 GCA_902782975.1 uncultured Lachnospiraceae bacterium | reverse complement strand
CTTACGATGATCGAGACCGTATACGGTCCGATATGAAACGTAATTCTCATACGCATCACCCCCTTTTCAGAGGATGGAGCAACCGCCTGCGCATTTGTTGTTTGTTCACTCTTCGGCCTTCAGGCAAGCCTGAATCAACGCCTCTGTACCGTTCTGTGATCTTGCGCTTGTTATCAACGGTTTCGCTCATTTCGTCCACCTCCGCCTATGTCCCCAAGATCCTTCTGACGGTGTTTATGATTATATCTTCATAACGTGAAAACCACATTGTTTTCATGGCACAATCGTTTGTTGTTCATTGCGCTGGAAACGCAAATGAAGAATCAAATTCTGACAGATTCCCTAAAAATCAAGTTGCTACGCACCACACTAAGAGGTAATATGCCAACTACCTTATGCGGGTACTAAGGGGGAACGCTGTTCATGGAAATCAATCTGGTAAGCCTCGGAGCCCGAATCAAGTACTTCCGTAACGAGAAGAAGCTCTCTTAGGAAACACTGGCTGAAATGGTTGCAGTAAACAACGACCATATCAGCCGAATAGAAAACGGCCGTCTTCGGCCCAGTCTGACTCTTCTGGTTGCAATTGCAAATAGCCTGGAAGTATCTGTGGACGACCTTTTGGTTGACAGTCTTGCCAATCCAAACGCTATGCCCAGCGATGAGCTGCATGATTTGCTTCTGGACTGCAATGAAAACGAAAAAGAAATGCTGATAAGAACCGCAACATTTCTGAAAGCCATGCTTTCAGAATTTGCATATAAAAAAACTACCCGCATAGCCACATCAGCGCTCATGTCAACAGCATGAGGGCTGTCTGTGGTATGCGGGTAGTAGTTTCCAGGCGAAATCTATGTTAATCTGCCAACCGCAACTTCAGGGAATCCTGCAGTACCTTGGAAAGGGAAAGCCCCTTCTTCTCAGCTCCGTTGGCCATCCACATCGGAATAGAAACCGTTTTTCTGATGGACCGTGTATCGTGCTGACGCTGATAAGCCTCCAGGTCGGCTGTGATAATCGCAGCCATTTCTCCCTCTTTCAGTTCAATTGTCGGAGAGGCGGCAGGTATTTCCTCTCCAACTGCTTCTGCCGCCAGAAGGAAACTGCACAGCGATTCTTCTGCTTCCTTCTGGATTTCATTTAGATCCTTGCACTGGGCATGCGTTCCCGGCAGATCTGGAAAATCAATCGCATACCAGCCATCATTGGCCCTGATGACTCGCGCAAGGTACACCTCCTTTGTTTTCATTTTGGTCTCCTTTCAGTTTCGCAGTTTTGCGTTCAAATCATTTATCAATTCCCGCCTGTTTTAGGATCGCATTGGCGGTTATCTCGTTAATCTCTGCATGCCGGGGAATCTGAATCAGTCCGCGAAGAGGCGGCTGATCCTTGGGTACGCCGGGTTTGTACATCGTTGTATGATCACCTTCCCGCGCCCATCGGTATCCTGCTTCTTCTAGCTTCCGAATGAGGTCGCGACGCTTCATGTAGCACCTCCTTTCAGCTGTGCTATCCTCATTTTACGCAATTCATTACGTAAAGTCAATATGCTGATTACATATTTTTTTACATAATTTTTTCAGGCTTATTCGACATTTTTATGTACTCTCCTGTTTCTCGCGCAAAACAACTGTCACTCTGATGTCTTCAACCGTTATCCGTTCGACGCAGGCGACTGTTTCCGCGCTCAAGGTTTCCACATCTGCACTCAGTTCATCAGCAATTCCCTGTAGCAGTTCCGTTTCCTCAATGTGCCTGTTCCGGCACCCGCTTCCATTCGCATGTCCGCGGCATCGCCAGGTTTTGTAGCTCTCCTTGTTCCCGCGTCTGGCTGTGTAGCGCCGGTAAGGTTTCCCGCATACCGGGCAGAAAACCTTCCCGTACAGGAAGTGACAGGTAGCCCTGACGTTAATCCCGCTGTCTCTTTCTTCTTTCTCCTTCTTCAGTCTGCTTTGTGCCCTCTCCCAGAGTTCCCTGGATACGATCGCTTCGTGATCATCCCGGATGTACCTGCTGTCATATGCCTCCGTTGGATCCGGCTTCTTGGTCAGAAAATTCTGAGGGGGAGCCTTCTGGATCAGTCGATCGCCAACATATGCTTCATTCTGCAGAATCACCAACACTGCTGACCATTTGAAAGGTTTATCGGATCGTAACCGTCGTGCGCCTTTCTCCTGCAGATGCCGCAGGATTTCATTCGCGGTCACGCCGTCTGCGTACTCATCAAAAATCATGCAGACAATCCACGCGTCTTTGTTCGGAACAAGCTTCCCGTCCACCTCGTCATACCCCAGCATCCTGTGATTCCCCACATGTCGAACTCCCTGCTCCGCGAACCGCCGATATTCACCTTCTTTTTCTTGTAGGTTTGGAGTTTCGGGCTTATAATAGAAATGTGCACTCTGAGCGCAAACGTAGAAAGATTTTGAATTATATGACAATCAGCATCTCTGGATTTACAGAGGATAACAGATAGTCTGAATCATAAGGAGGTTTTACTTTGCGCCAATTGTTCGAGGCTAAAGATGGGACTATTCTAAGCTGCTCATACCTTCACCCAGATGGTAAAATAAAAGTGTGCATTGAACGCGAGAAGAACCTTTTTGATGTAGATACAGATCGTGCGACATGCTGGCTGCCAGAATATCGCTGGGAAGATATCCATGGTTTCTCTTCGGTTGAAATTGCAAAAGCAGAAAAGTTTATCAACTCGGTAATCGATCAAATAAATGAGTCAGCAACAGCCCAAAGCAAAGAACATCCAACTTATTTCTCGGCACTAAATGATCCATACACCTACGGTGGGGTTGGAAATGATCTTATGAATTATTTTTATACCCACCGCCGAGGTGGAGGACATG
>CACZPF010000377.1 GCA_902782975.1 uncultured Lachnospiraceae bacterium | reverse complement strand
TGGTCTTCTGAGTAGAAAAATTCAGGACCTTGGAAGCCTCCTGCTGCAGGGTACTGGTTGTAAAGGGAAGCGGCGCGCTCTTCTGCCGTTCGCCCTTTTTCACATCTGTAATGGTAAAATCACGGCCGTCGAGCGCATGCAGAACTTCGTCCATCTGCTCCCGGCTCGTGATGTTCATTTTTTTATCTGTGCCGTAGAATTTGGCCGTCAGGGGCTTTTTCTCCCCTTCCACCTGAAACACACCGTCCAGACTCCAGTATTCTTCGGGGATAAAGGCGTTGATCTCGTCCTCCCTGTCACAGATGATCCTGAGAGCGACCGACTGGACACGTCCGGCCGAGAGGCCTCTTTTGACTTTAGCCCATAAAAGCGGACTGATGGAATAACCAACCATACGGTCCAGCATACGCCTGGTCTGCTGGGCATCCACAAGGTTCATATCCAGCTTGCGGGGCTGTTTGATGGATGCCTTGACTGCGGTCTTCGTGATCTCGTTAAAGGTGATCCTCTGCATCTTGGCGGGATCTTCCTTGAGAGCCTGGCTCAGATGCCACGAAATCGCCTCTCCCTCCCGGTCAGGGTCGGTCGCGAGGTATATTTTATCAGCTTTTTTAGCCGCTTTTCGAAGGGAAGCAAGAAGATCCCCTTTTCCTCTTATCGTAATATATTTTGGCTCGAAGTCATGTTCTACGTCTATGCCGAACTGACTTTTTGGAAAGTCCCGTACATGTCCGTTGGAAGCCTCGACGTCATAATTGGAGCCCAGAAACTTTTTGATGGTCTTTACCTTTGCAGGCGATTCCACGATCACCAGATTTTTTGACATGTTTACACTCCTGTTATACCTTCACATAATAGTGCCTGCTGACTTCACGGATGTATCCCATGAGGGTAAGCTCCACCAGAATACTGCTTACTTTCTCCGGCGGAAGGGCTGTTTTCCGGATGAGATAGTCCATGCTGTGCGGGCGCGAATCAAGAGAAATATATACCATCTGGGCATCCTTTTCAAGACCTAAATTCTGTTTTATTGCATTTTTGTCAGATATTTCCGGGCATATTCCCCATTCCAGGAGCAGAACATCCGGTTCATATGCAATACCCGCACCGTCAAAAATCAGCTTGTGGCAGCCCCGGCAGAGATCATCATTGACGGGACCAGGAATGGCATAGACAGACTTTCCCTGGTCCAGCGCAGCACCTGCCGTTATAAGAGAACCGCTCTTCTCTCTCGCCTGCGCGACAAGGACGACATCCGAAAGAGCGCTGATGATCCGGTTCCGGGCCGGAAATGAATACGGCATGGCCCTTGTTCCGGGAGGATATTCCGAAATGATCCCGCCTCCCTTTTCAAGGATCTTTTTATATAAGAACCAGTTCGAAGCAGGATAGCAGATATCCGCCCCGCTTCCAAGCACGGCAAAGGTAGGTGTATTTCCTTCCAGCGCACCCAGATGCGCCTCCGAATCGATCCCCTTTGCCAGGCCGCTGAGCACCTGGATCCCACGGATGCTCATTTCTTTTGCAAATCGAAACGCCTGCACACGACCATAGGCATTGGCCCCTCTTGCCCCTACAATGGCGATGGAAGGCTGATCATCCGCCGGAAGATTTCCAAGATAATACAAGGTTTCAGGCATGTTCGGCAGATTTTCCATCCGTTTCGGAAAGCCCGGCTTCCCTTTCTTAACAACATTCATAGGCTCGAGTTCCTTCTATATCAAATTCTTCTATATCAAATTCTTCTATATCAAATTCTTCTATATCGATTCTTCTATATCAATGACTCCAGTATTTCTTGTCCATGGCGCGGTAAGTGAGGGCTTCCGCGATGTGGTCAGAGGTGATCAGGTCACTTTTATCCAGATCCGAAATGGTGCGGGCAGTCTTCAGGATCTTGTGGTAGGATCTGGCACTGAATTGCATCCGGTGGAAGGCCCGTTTCAAAAGCCTTTCCCCTTCTTCTGACACGGTACAGTATTTTCTGACCATACTGCCCGAAAGCTCTCCGTTAAAAGAAACCGTTTCATGGCGGTATCGTTCCTCCTGGATCATCCTTGCTTCTTCTACTCTTCCTCTTATGACGGCTGAGGACTCTCCCTCAGGAGCTGATGTCATCTCCTCGTAGGTCAGTGCAGGGATATCGGCGCAGAGATCGATCCTGTCCAGAAGAGGCTGGCTGATCCTGCCGAGATAATGCTCGATCTCATACGGCGTGCAGTGACACTGCTCCGAAGGCCAGCACCCGCAGGGACAGGGATTGGTCGCCGCAACCAGCATGAAATTGGCAGGAAACACATAACTTCCCGATGCCCGGGAGAGTACGATCTGTTTCTCCTCGAGAGGCTGCCGGAGGATCTCGAGACTTCTTTTCGAGAATTCCGCCATCTCATCAAGGAACAATACCCCCCGGTGCGCCAGTGTGATCTCTCCGGGACGCGGCACCCTGCCTCCTCCTGCCAGCGCTTTCTCAGTGCTCGTATGGTGCGGACTTCTGAAGGGCCGGCTCCTGATCAGGGGATTTTGCGGGGACAGAAGACCTGCCACACTGTAGATCCTTGTAAGCTCCAGGCTTTCCTCAAAAGTCAGAGCAGGCATGATCGTCGGGATCCTGCGTGCCAGCATCGTCTTACCCGAACCCGGAGGTCCGATAAACAGAAGATTGTGAAAACCGCTTACCGCGATCTCCGAGGCTCTTCGGGCTCCTTCCTGTCCCCGGATCTCCGAAAAGTCAACAGGAAACGATTCTTTCTTATCCGGGATTTCTTTATCAGATTGTTTGTACTTTTCCGGATATATCAAATATTTCATCATTTCAGGCAGGGTATGGATCCCGATGACCTTCATATCCCTTACCAGCCGCCCCTCTTCCAGGTTGGCAGCAGGGATCATGCAGAATTTAAGGCCTGCGTCCCTGGCATAGATGACCCTGGGCAGAATGCCGGGAACAGGCTGAACCTCCCCGTTCAGGCCGATCTCGCCGACGAACATGCCGTCCGACAGGATCTCTTCCGGAAGAATGCCGGAGGCTGCCAGCACGGCTGCAGCAACCGGCAGATCAAACCCCGACCCTTCTTTACGGATATCCGCCGGTGCAAGATTTACGGTGACCCGTTTCGGGGGAAGAATAATACCGATGTTTTTTAAGGCCGTCCGTACTCTGTCCTGTGCTTCTTTTACCTGCTGGGAAGCATAACCGACCATGGTAAAACAAGGCAGACCATCACTTACGTCTGCTTCTACCTTGACAGGGCAGACTTCTATACCCAGAATGGCGGCCGACAAAACGCTTGCAAACAAATTGTACGTCCTTTCTGCTCAATTCTCCCTGCAAAATCGGCGTAAAAATTCAAAAAATCGTGGAAATTTATGCGGAATAATGATATAATTATTGACAATTCAACAGATAGTTCCAGAATGGTAAAATTAGTATAGACCGTTTTGCTCATTTTTGCAATACTTTTTCAACATTGTTTTATAATTTTTTTGAGTGAGGTGATATGAGTGAAGTTTCAAAGAATTCAGGATCTCCGCGCTGATGCAGACCTGTCACAGAAACAGCTCAGCGAGGTGCTCCACATCAGTCAGCGTTCCTACTCCCATTATGAAACCGGGTCCCGTAATATCCCGATCGAGATGCTTATCCGGCTGGCCAACTATTACGATACCACCATCGATTACCTGGTAGGACGAACCGACAACAAAAAACCAATTAAATGAAAAGAGTCCTGGCATGGGCCAGGGCTCTTTTCTATTTTTTTTCTATTGTTAATTATTCCACACCATTCCAGCAATAGGTACACAATTTGCACGAAGGGATATCGATGGATGCCTTCAGGTCATCCAGCCGGTGGAATTTAAGAGTTGTAAAATTCAGCTCTTTTCTGATTTCTTCGAGCATCTCCTTGTAATTTACAGAATCCGGATCCGCATAATCTGCCAGAACCTCCGGCGTTACAATTTCACCCTCCCGCCGTGCAATAATCCGCCTGGTGATCAGGTCCATCTCCGATTTGGATCTGGAAAAATTCAGATATTTACACCCAAATAAAAGAGGAGGGCAGGCCGGCCGGATATGTACTTCCTTCGCCCCGTTCCTGTAAAGGAATTCCGTGGTCTCCCGAAGCTGGGTTCCTCTTACAATGGAATCGTCGATCATAAGAAGTTTTTTATCCTTGATCAGCCGATGTACAGGGATCAGCTTCATCCGGGCAATGAGGTTTCGCTGGCTCTGCTGTGTCGGCATAAAGGACCTGGGCCAGGTGGGGGTGTATTTGATAAATGGTCTCGCAAAGGGAACACCGGAACGATTGGCGTAGCCGATGGCGTGAGCAATTCCCGAATCCGGAACACCGGCCACCACATCGGGCTGTACATCTCCCTGATCTCTCCGGGCAAGAATGTCGCCGCATTTATAACGCATCTCTTCCACATTGACCCCTTCGTAGGTGGATGTGGGATATCCATAATACACCCACAAAAACGAACAGATCCGCATCTTATTCCGCGGCTCCATGAGGCGCTCGATCCCTTCGGGCGTCACCTTGACGATCTCCCCCGGTCCCAGTTCGCCGTGATCCTCATATCCTAAATTCACATAGGCAAAGCTTTCAAAGGAAACGCAGAATGCATCCTCCTTCCTGCCTATGATCACCGGTGTTCTTCCGAGAAGATCCCTTGCCGCGATCAGGCAGTCCTTCATCAGGAGCAGAATGCTCATGGAACCGTCGATCGTCTCCTGGGCATAACGGATCCCCTCTTCCAGCGTATCCTTCTGATCGATCAGGGCAGCCGTCAGTTCTGTCGGATTGACCATGCCCCCGCTCATCTCCTGAAAATGCGTATGTCCTTTTTCCATCAGCTTTTTCAGGATCTCATCCGCATTATTGATCTTTCCCACCGTCGTAATGGCATAGCTGCCAAGATGAGATTTGATCAGAAGAGGCTGAGGCTCAAAATCGGAAATACAACCGATCCCCAGGTTTCCTTCGAGGTCGGAGACATCGTGCTCAAACTTTGTACGGAAGGGAGAATTCTCGATATTATGAATCGCCCTGTCAAATCCCTTTT
>CACZPF010000376.1 GCA_902782975.1 uncultured Lachnospiraceae bacterium | reverse complement strand
GACCGTCATTTGTTGTGTCTGAAAAGAACAGCTTGACCGTTTAAATCGGCAATGCTATTATAATTCAGATAATCGGCCAAACTATATTTATACTATAATGCAGACAAAATGAACATCTGTTCAATATCTATGAGGGACAGGTATGGAACCTGATCTGAAACAGATGATCCTGTACGAGGACAGCAGTATTCTTGTGCTTCATAAAAAGGCGGGAATTCCGGTACAGGACAAAAGAAGCCGGGTAATGGATCTGGAGAGCATGGTCCGGAACGATTTTGCCCTGCGTGGCAGCAGGGAACCCTATGTGGGAGTCGTGCACAGGCTGGATCTTCCGGTAGAGGGAATCGTAGTTTTTGGAAAAGACCGCAAAGCCGCCGCTGTTCTTTCTTCTCAGATTCAGAAAGGACAGATGCGAAAGGAATATCTGGCAGCTGTTACGGGATGCCCCGGGACGGAAACCGGTGAGCTGAGAGACTATCTTTTGAAGGACGGAAGGACCAACCGTTCTGCGGTCGTCAAAAAGGGAACTGCCGGAGCCAAAGAGGCGGTTCTTACTTACACATTGCTGGAACAGGCGGGCGAGGCAAGTCTGCTGAAAATTCAGCTGCATACAGGAAGACATCATCAGATCCGGGTACAGCTCTCCCACGCAGGGATGCCGGTCCTGGGAGACAGGAAATACGGCACAGCATACGGCGGAGGAGCGGATGAAAAGGGAATAGCACTTTGTGCATTCCGGCTGACATTCCGGCATCCGGAAGACGGAATCGAAAAAACATTTGAGGTAAAGCCGTCAGGAAGCTGGTACCGGATCTTCTATAATAGAGACGGGAATGCGGAAACGCAGTCCACGGTTTACGAATGAATGGAAAAGCAGGCATCGGAGGTGCAGCAGGAGTGAAGAAGTCAGTGATAGCAGGGATCAGTGCGGCAGCCGCAGTCACCCTGGGAAGCACAGTTCTGATCATCGCGCAGAAAGACGCAGTCAACGCAACAGAGGCAGGGAAAACACAAAATGAAACCACGGTGGAAAACACTGCGGAAGCACAGGAGCAGGAAAAAGAATCCGCCATTCCCGACATTCAGGTGAGTCCGGGCATTAAGGTTGCAGTTGTCAGCAAATGTGTGAAGGGCGAGTTCATCAGTCTTGTCACAAAAGGGATGGAACAGGCTGTTTCTGATGTGAATACGGCGCTGGGATACTCGGGAGGAGACAAGATCAGCATTACGGTGGAAGGGCCGAAGGACGAGCTGGATATCGAGACCCAGATCAATACGCTGGACGCCGTGATCTCTGAAAATCCGGATGTTCTGTGCATGAGTATCGGGGACAGATCTTCGTGCCTTGCCCAGCTGGAGGCGGCAAAGGAGAACGGTATTCCTGTCGTGATCTTTGACGCGTCCTCCGACTATATGGAACTGACAGCCGGATATCGTGCTTCAGACAATCTGAATATCGGCCGGATAGGCGCGGAAAAACTGTGCGAAGCAATACAGGGAAGCGGTAAAGTGGCGATTATAGCCGGCCAGGAAAGGACCTCGACCACGGAAGACCGGGTGAAGGGCTTCAACGAAAAGCTGAAGGATTATCCCGGAGTACAGGTGGCAGAAATCATCTATGAAGACCAGGTTGAAGATATCCGGGCAGCGGTAGCAGAACTTCTTGCCGCACATCCTGATCTTGCCGGTGTATTCTGCACCAGAGCCGAGGAGGCAGATCTGTATCTGTCCATAGAAAAGGGAGAAAATTCCCCCGCCATGGTGGGCGTGGACGGAACGAAAGCACAGCAGGAAGCGATCCGCAAGGGAATCGAATACGGATGTGTCTCTCAGGACGCCTGGCAGATCGGATATGACACCATGATCCTTGCCCTGTCCGCGGTAGAAGAGGACGCTTCCGAAGTGGAAGAGGTACGCCTTCTGGAACCGGGATGGCTGGACGCCTCCAACATTGATCTTGAAGAGAACAAGAAGTATCTTTTTTAAATATGCCGGCGGCCGGAAACGGATTATTAAGGAAATACGCAGCGGCTGCCGCCAGGAAATGGAGCTGCAGAGATGAAAAAACTGATGACAGGCGATGAAGCCATCGCAAGAGGAGCATATGAGGCAGGAGTCTCCTATG
>CACZPF010000375.1 GCA_902782975.1 uncultured Lachnospiraceae bacterium | reverse complement strand
TACTCCCCATGTCTCTTTCTGCCGGAATGATCGGTGTTACACTTGCAAGTAAACTGGCGTCCATGATGCTTTATGTACTTCTGGGTTTTATAATTACCCGGATCGGCATGGTCAAGGTCTCGGACAGCAAAGTCCTTTCCTCTCTTGTTGTCTGGGTTCTGCAGCCTGCTCTGATCTTCAGCTCCTTTCAGCTGGAGCTCACAGCAGAACGGCGGAACGGTTTTCTGGCTGCCGTCTGTTTTTCTCTGGTCGTGTTTGTCACCTGGGTCATTCTGACATTCCTGATCCGCAGACCGCTGCACCTTACCCCGACAGAGCAGGCCACGCTGATCTACAGCAATTGCGGAAATCTTGTGCTGCCCCTCGTAAGCATGATGCTCGGCAATGAATTCGTATTTTACGGAGCCGCAACGCAGGTAGGGTTTCACCTGTTTATGTGGACGCACGGGATCTCTCTGATCCGGGGTGAAAGAAGCTTCAACCTGAAAATGATCTACAAAAACAGCAATATCATTGCTCTGATCGTAGCCTTCATTTTTCTCGGTTTCCACATTCCCGTACCGGAAATCCTGGACACCTCCATTACCGGTCTCGGCCAGATGATCGGGCCGACCTCCATGCTGGTCATCGGCATGGCCCTGGCAGATGCCGATCTGAAAGCCATATTTTCATCCGGAAGAGCTTATTTTATCAGCTTCGGAAGGCTTGTCGCCTACCCGATGGTCATTATCGCGCTCCTGTACGTGACCGGATTTCTGAAGAATTTCCCCCAGTTTGCGCCTGCGCTTCTGGTCCCGATCATGTCCTTTTCCGCACCGCCGGCCTCTACGGTCTCTCAGCTTGCCATCCTTTACGACAAGCATCCGGTCGAAGCCAGCACTTTTAATATGATGGGAACTCTGCTATGCATCCTTACGATGCCGTTCATCATACAGCTGTATCAGATCCTGTTCCTGTAGCGATATGCTCTCCCCCCCATGCCGGGGCGGAGATGCTGCTGAAAGGGGAAAAATATCCTGCGCCTGGCGGAAACACCGCCAGGCGATTTTTTATACCGGGTACGTTCGTCCATTATCCAGCCTGCTCTGCTCTACATGCTGCCTGTGCCGCAGGCGCCTGTCACATCGCCGTATTCAATGTATCCGCCAGAGCTGTATCCTTCACCAGCGTATCCGCGCTGTACAAAAACAGGATATCCGTGATCGAGTAAGTATTGATGGCCGCCGATACATCGTCATAATAGTACCGGGGATCGATGAGCACGATCCTGCTGAAGAACGGGGTCAGGAACTGTACAAAGCTGTTGGCGTAGGAATCCTTAAAAATCAGCAGATTCCTGTCGTTATTTGCGGTGGTCTGAATCTCCACCACCGGATGGTTTCCGCCGAAAAAGACGGTATACTGATCCTTTTCCTCAAGCTGCTCGCTGACAAATACGGAAGGACTCCTCTTCTGAAGGTCCGGATAATTCACAATGTAAGAAACATCGATCCCCGTGGGTTCTGCGACATGGATAGAATCGCTGTACCTGTGATCGCCGCTCTTGGAGGAAAGAGTTCCCTGAAAACTGTTCGATACAGTATAAAACTTATATCCCACATTCCCCAGATCGATTCCCATGACATCCGCCGCTTTCCGGAAAGCTTCATAGGCGCCGGCGCTGGTCCAGTGATGATCTGTATGATAATAGATTTCTTCCGATGCGTGGCTTTTTAAGGCATCAACCACATTGATCCAGCTGATGGAAGCACCGAGCCCTGCACTGATCTGATCGATATCCGAAAGCTGGTTGCGGATCACGGCACTTCCCGGCAGCTTATCTCCGAGAATAGAAGCCGAATCCGGCACGACCATAGCGCTTGTATGAATGTCCGGATAGATGTCCGCAAAGCTGTTCATCGCCTGCACTGTCTGCTGCAGGGCCTTTTCATCCGGCGTCTCCGGACTGCCGAGCAGGTAATGATTTTTTCCGACAAACACATTGCTGAACTCCCGGACGCCGCGCAGATAATTTGCCGTAAAGCTGAGGCTCATCCACAGATCTCTCAGCATAAACTGATCCGAATAGTACGAAGCATAGTCCGAGAACAGGCTTCCATCCTTAAAGGACGCGAGAGAAAAATGCGGTCTTTGTGCCAGGCCCCGGTTCTCATTCGCAGAATATGTTTTGTCCGGCGTCACCAGATTCACCACAAAGGTAACAAGCACGATGACGGACAGGATCTTTAAGATCAGGCCATGATGCTCCTGTACATTTTTCACGATTCTTTTGTTTTTTTGTCTGGCCGTAGGTCTCATTCCTTTTCTTCTCCTCCAAAACGAAGTTTTGTACTCTAACTAAATGAGTACCGGATGACTATTTTGCAGCCACGTCTGCAAAAAGCGCATCCGTGGGCAAAATATGTCTCCTTAAAATTTAAAATAAAGAAAGGACGTATAGGTAGCACTCACAAGTTCTGCGACGCAGAGGAAGAACAGCAGCACATAAATTCCCACCGAAACGGCCCGGAATACACCGCCTCTTCTAAATGCCAGATGATCGTGCATATTTTTGACAAAAGGTGTACAGAGCAGCACTGCCGCGATCAGAAGAAGCAGATTCTCCTTAAGAATGAAGGATGTCGTCTGGTTCCAGAATCCGATCCCGTCCATGCAGACCATCTGCCCAAGATAATGAATGGCTCCTCCAAGCGAAGGCGAGAAAAAGAACACCCACCCGATAAAAGCCAGGAAATCCGTAATAAGGATACGCACGATCACCGGAACAGCCTCCAGGCGGTCTTTGATCACAAACTTCTCCAACAGAACAAAGAATCCGTGATACAGACCCCAGACCAGGAAATTCAACGTAGATCCATGCCAGATTCCCGTCAGGACCCAGACCGTCAGAAGATTCCGTGCCTGCATAAGCGAACTGCACCGGTTGCCGCCCATGGGAATATAGACATAATTGCGGAACCAGGCGCCCAGAGAAATATGCCATCTTCTCCAGAATTCGCTGATATTGGCCGAAAGATACGGATAATTAAAGTTCTTATCAAACCGGAATCCCATCATTCTGGAAAGACCGATGGCCATATCCGAATACCCGCTGAAATCGAAATAAAGCTGAAGAGAATAAAAGATCATACCGAGCCAGGCTGTCCCTCCCGCCATCGTAGAAAGAGAGGTAACATTACCAAAAGCCTTCCCGAGGGTATCCGCGATCAGGATCTTTTTAAAGAGACCCTGCAAAAACATATTCAACCCTACAAGAAGATCCGAACGGCTGAACCGGAGATTGTCCAGCTGCTCCTGAAAATCACAGAACCGGACGATCGGCCCCGAAATGACCTTCGGAAAGAAAGCCACATAGACAGCCATGTAAAGAGGACTTGTCTCTGCCCTGGCATTTTCGCGGTATACATCAAAAATATAGGATAAAACAGAAAACGTATAAAAGGAAATACCGATAGGAAGGGTTCCTGTCACATACTTAAAAAAGCAAAGAACCGCAAGATCTACTGCCACCGTCAGGATCGTGGAGATCCTGACCATCGACTCCCGCCCCATCTGAATAAAGGCGTCGATCTGAAGGCCTGCCGCGTAGTTAAACAGGATCGATAAAACCAGAAGGATCAGATTTCTCGGACTTCCCCAGGCATAAAATACAAAACTGAGGACCAGGAGGACCGGCATCTTCACCCTGCCCGGCACCAGATGATACAGCAGCAGAAAGACCGGCATAAATAGGAACAAAAATAACAAACTGCTAAAGGTCACGACAGTTTCCTCTCTTTCCTTTCAGTACGTATTACGAGAGAGCAGTATCAAAAAACATTTTCAGATTAAAAAGCATTATTAAAGGCGTTCAGGACTTTCTGCGGGTTATCTCCCGAAATAAACAGAGCATAATTTCCCCGGATCTCGACGATACTTCGCTCCAGCATGGCGTACTGATCGATTCCGTACCCTTCAAAGCTGTTCTTCTGCGTGACAAGCCTCGCATCCACCGCGTCCCTCACGGCATCCTGCTGCGAAACATCCTTCAGCTTTACCAGAAACAGCTCCTCCGCCCCCATATTGGTCAGCGGATAGGAAAGCGTCACACCGTCATAATCGCCCGGATCGATACCGTAAAGCCTTTTGATCATCTGGTTATCCGCGGTCTGCATTTTGGTCATATCACAGGCTCCTGTCACGGCATCCTTCATCGTCTGAAAAGATGTACCGCTTGTCCTGTCGCTGCCGGATAAACTGGTTATCAGAAAAATGCAGAGAAATCCGGCCGCCAGCCATTTCAGCGCTGTATAGACATAAGACATTCTTTGCGGATTCATGTCATTCTCCTCCACTTTCCCTGCCGTAATCATAAACTGTCATCATCATATTGGCCGCCCAGTAAGGATAAAACTCCTTCTGCAGGTGGATCGAATCGGGATCCCACAGATCCATATGTTCTTCGGCGAGCTTATCGTTGTTGACAAACGCATAGCCATTCTTTTCGCACATTTCCTGCACCTTGGCATTATAATCCGGGATCTCCCGCCATTTTTCAGCGATCGCGTAACCTGCTTCTGTAACCGGCAGCGTAGAATTTACATATACCGTAGCGTTGGGGAATTCTTCATAAAGTCCCGCCACGACCTGCTCATATTCCGCCGCATATTCCTCCGGCGTATTCCAGTAGCCGATCGAAGTATCGT
>CACZPF010000374.1 GCA_902782975.1 uncultured Lachnospiraceae bacterium | reverse complement strand
GCATGTCCCACCGGTGCTATCAGCCCCGCTGAATAATTTATTCTTTATGGTGCCTGCGTTCCTTATCTTATATTGGAGCAGATCGTATATGCACCATTCTGAGAGCAAATGTAAAGAGGCTGCAGATTCTGATTTTTCAGATTCTGCAGCCTCTTTCTTTTTCTACACGCCGGTTTCTATATTCCCGGATCCGCTTCTGTTCCCGTATGATCATGCATTCACTGTGTATTCCCGTTCTGTCTGGTGTCGAGAGATGCGAATCTTGTATATCTCGGGATCCATGCCAGTTCTACGGTTCCGATGGGGCCGTTTCTCTGTTTGGCGATAATGATCTCCGCCACTTCTTTTTTCTGGGAATCTTTGTGATAATAATCATCCCGGTATATGAACATAACTACGTCGGCATCCTGCTCGATGGCGCCGGACTCTCGAAGGTCAGACAGGATCGGCCTTTTGTCCTGCCTCTGTTCCACGGCACGGGAAAGCTGAGAAAGAGCGATGACCGGTACTTCCAGCTCTCTTGCAAGCGCTTTCAGAGAACGGGAAATTTCCGATATTTCCTGCTGCCTGGAATCCGTCCTGCCGGAGCCGCTCATCAGCTGCAGGTAGTCGATCATGATGATTCCGAGATTATGTTCCAGTTTATACTTACGGCATTTGGACCGGAGTTCCGCCACAGTTATACCCGGGGTATCGTCAATGATCAGGTTGGAGCGTCCGATGATATTGGCAGCTTCCACAAGGTTGGCCCAGTCTTCTCCTTCCAGATTTCCGGTACGAATATTCTGGGCATCTACATGGGATTCCATGGATAAAAGACGGTTGACCAGCTGTTCCTTGCTCATTTCCAGACTGAAGATCGCCACCGTCTCGTTCCGGCGGAAAGCCATATACTGTGCCATATTCAGAACCAGGGCCGTCTTGCCCATCGACGGTCTTGCCGCCACCAGGACCAGGTCGGAGGGATGAAATCCTGCGGTTTTGTAATCCAGGTCATTGAAGCCGCTTGGAATGCCTGTAACATTTCCCTTTATACGGGAGGCTTTTTCAATCGTATCAATAGCGTTCAGTACAATCTGGGAGATGGGGACAAATTCACCGGTGTTTCTCTTCTGCAGAACCTGGAAAAGTTTTTTCTCTGCTTCTTCCAGTATTGTGTCCGTGCTTTCCTGACTGAGATAGCAGCTGTTCTCTACCTCTTCATTTACCTTGATCAGGCGGCGAAGAACCGCTTTTTCGCTTACGATGTTCGCATAGTATTTTATATTGGCGGATGTAGGGACTGCGGCGATCAGGTCCCGGACATATTCCATATCGCTGACATCAGGCGGAAGTTCAGTAGACTTCAGCCGGTCCTGCAATGTCACCAGGTCAACAGGTTTGCCCTCGTTGCACAGCTGTACCATGACATCAAATATTATTCCATACTGCTTCTGGTAAAAATCATCGCTGGTCAGAATTTCCGAAGCTACCAGGATGGCATCCCGATCCAGCATCATGGAACCGATGACCGATTGTTCCGCTTCAATATTATGCGGAAGGATCCTGCGAATCAGAGCTTCTTCCATAATATTCTCCATTTACAACTGCGCCGCCGGATATCCGGCGGCCGCAGAAACCTTCTTAAGCTTCTTCTTTCACTACCACATTCAGGGTTCCAGTCACCTTGGGGTGGATTTTGACAGGAACTTTTGTCGTTCCAAGCGTCTTGATCGGGCCGTCCATGACCAGTTTTTTCTTGTCGATATCCATACCCAGCTGTTCCTTCACAGCATCTGAAATTTCCTTGGCCGCTACGGAACCGAAGGTCTTTCCGCCTTCGCCGACCTTTAAGGTAAGCACTACCTTCTTGCCTTCAAGGTCTTTGGCAAGAGCCTGGGCGGCTTCCAGGTTTTCCTGGGCGACCTTTTCCTGGTTTGCCTTCTGGAGTTTCAGATCATTCAGGTTTTTAGGAGTCGCTTCCAGACCAAGCTTTTTGGGAAGGAGCATGTTTCTTGCGTATCCATCACTTACATTAACGATTTCTCCCTTTTTTCCCAGCGTCTTTACATCTTCAAGCAGTATTACTTTCATGACTGTTTTCCTCCTGTACTGTCGTTTTCTTCAATCGATTCATCGATAATTTTCTTTAATATCTCTTCTGCTTCATCCATCCCGGTCTTTACCTGGGCTCCGGCAACATTCAAATGTCCTCCGCCGCCAAGTTTTTCCATCATCAGCTGCACGTTCACCTCGTCGATCGCCCG
>CACZPF010000373.1 GCA_902782975.1 uncultured Lachnospiraceae bacterium | reverse complement strand
GCAGCCTGTGTGGATCTGCCTGAAGGCGGCAGCTGTCTGGATGTGGGCTGCGGCAGCGGGGCATTGGCTATCTCTATCGCAAAACGAAATCCCAAAGCACAGGTGACGGGTATTGATCGTTGGGGCAAGGAATACGCATCTTTTAACAAACCGCTCTGTGAAAGCAATGCCCGGGCGGAAGGAGCGGCAAATGTCAGCTTCCGGCAGGGAGATGCCACACATCTGGATTTTCCGGATGAAACCTTTGATGCCGTGGCCAGTAACTACGTGTATCATAATATCCCTTCAAAGGACCGGCAGGCAATACTTTTGGAGACACTGCGGACACTGAAAAAGGGAGGGACTTTTGCGATCCATGACATTTTTTCCGCCGGGAAATATGGAGATATGCACTCCTTCGTGAAAAAGCTGAAAGAGATGGGTTACGAAGAGGTCCGTTTGATCGACACAACGAATGGAAAATGGATCCGCAAGGGTGAAGCCGGATGGATGGGACTTTCCGGATCGGCCCTGCTGACAGGCATTAAATAGGTGAATTCGAAGCAGTAACCGTGAACAGGAGGATGATTATGAGATTTCATAATCTGTATGGAAAAAGCGGATAAGAAAATAGTCTGCGAAGCATGGTCTGAGCATTGTTTTCTGGACTCGGAGGGAAAAATTGGAAAACCAATTGTCAAGAAAACTTGGCAATGAAGTGCAATAAAGAAAAAAGAAGAGATAGTTGAAGAAATGTTTTATTTCGAGTAAACTAAAGGGTGAGTCAAGAAACATATTATAATGGAGTCGCTGGAATGAGTCAGCGGGAGTCAGATGTATGTTGTTTCTGACTCACTACGGTGTCTGACTGACGAAAGAGGTATCAGTTAAATATCTGAAGAGGACAGAGGTGTCATATGGAGATCATTATTTGGCTTGTGATTATGATTCCGTGCAGCCTTTTGCTTACCAGCATTGGTATCTATGCCTGGAGACGTAAAAAGCCCATGTGGTTCTGGTCTGGATCCACAGTCAGTATAGATGAGATTACGGATGTAAAAGCCTATAACCGGGAAAATGGGATCATGTGGATCTGCTATTCTCTTCCTTTGTGGATCAGTACGCTTATGGGATTTTGGAATATATCGTTAGCAGGGATCGTACTTATTATCGGCTGTCTTGGAGGCGCCCCATTTCTTGTAATCAGTTATAACAGAATATACAGAAAATATAAACGATAAACAGGTCAGTGATGGGTCACAAACAGTGTCCCGCTGACTCATGGATTGGCGATGTGTCTGCCATTGTAGGCATGCCGAAGGAGAAAATGATGGATGAAAATTCATTATCGGTCTTGATTTCTGCGAGAAATGGAATATAATATAGTGGGTGGGTTAGATGCGACTAACCACCTCCTATAAGGTTGAATTCCTGGCTGTGAACGTTTCCAACGTGCCTGGGCGATTCCCGAGGATGGTGAGAAATATTTTTTTTGATCATGGGTTAGCCATATCTAACACAATGTCGAATGACGATATGAAAACTTGGAGGGCAATTTTGTGGGGATCATTAAGGATTTTGTAAATCAGACGAGAAAACCGGAAGGCAGGCTTGGAAAACTCATGCTGAGCTCGATGAATACCGGCCACGCGAAACTGGCCGACTGGGGCTTTACCCATCTGCCGGAAATCTTACCGGAAAAAGCGGTCGATCTTGGCTGCGGTGCCGGTCGCAATGCAGGAGAGCTTTTAAAAAAGTATCCACAGGCGCATGTGACGGCCATTGACTATTCAGCTCTCTCGGTTGAAAAAGCAAAGGATTATAACAAGAAAATGATTGAAGCTAAACGGTGTGAGGTCCTGCAAGGTGACGTATCGGACCTGAAACTGCCGGATGCGGCTTTCGATCTCGCCACTGCCTTTGAGACCGTCTATTTCTGGCCAGGACTTGAGAAATGTTTCACCCAGGTGGCGAGAGTGCTGAAGCCCGGAGGAGTCTTCCTGATCTGCAACGAATCCGATGGAAAGGATGCTGCCGGGACAAAGTTTGAGGGGATCATCGAAGGCATGAAATGCTATACGCCGGGGCAGATCGAGGCGGCACTGAAAGCCGCCGGTTTCTTCGAGGTGTCAAGCGCCCATCATCCTTCAAAACCGTGGATCACGGTCATAGCGAGAAAGTAACAGGAGCGGAGACGGGGATTGACAGAACTCAAAATCGGATGTAAGATATTTTTCCATAAAGGCAACGGCGTCTTGGAAGAAATTCCAGGGCGCTTTTTTTATTTTCAGGAAGAGAGGTGCGTTATGGCAGCATTTGAACGGGTTCTTTCTGGGATTCCCGAGATGGACAAGGCGCTTGATAATATCCGGCTGGGAGATAACGTCGTGTGGCGTGTTTCCAGTCTGGATGAATTTCACCTGTTCGTGGATCCGTATCTGGAGCAGGCCATCAGGGATCATCGTAATATTATTTATGTCCGTTTCGCTTCTCATCCGCCCATCACCGAAGGGCGCCCTGAGATCAAAACGGTATATATCGAGCTGTCTCACCGGTTCGAAACCTTTTCGGTAGCCATTCACAACCTGATCGCGGAGGAAGGATATGACGCGTTCTATGTCTTTGACTGTCTTTCCGAGCTGCCCACAGCCTGGGCTACAGACCTGATGATGGGAAACTTTTTCCGTGTGACATGCCCCTTTCTGTTCCAGCTGGACACGGTGGCTTTTTTTCCGCTGATCAGGGGCAGACATTCCCTGGCGTCCACAGCCAGGATCCAGGATACGACCCAGCTTTTCCTGGATGTCTATTCCGACGGAAAGGCAGTTTATGTGCGTCCTGAGAAGGTCTGGAACCGGGATTCCGAAACTATGTTCCTGCCGCATTTGTATAACCCTGAGACCGGATTCTTCAGACCGCTGCTGGACGGGATCCGTGCGAGCCGGTTTTATCAGGTGATGAACCGGCACCAGCGTCCCGGCAGCGAGCAGAGCACGGACGCCTGGGATCGGTTCTTTAACCTGACAAGGCAGATGCACGAGGCAGGGATGGATGTGACCGCCGCCTGTGACCGCATGTGCGAGATCATGATGACCCGGGACGAAAAGATGCGGGTGATGGTCAAAGAGCACTTTGGGCCGGAGGACTATTTCTATGTGCGCGACCACATGATCGGTACCGGCATGATCGGGGGAAAGGCCTGCGGCATGCTCCTTGCCCGCAAAATCATTGAGAACAGACGCCCGGATCTTTTTGAGGTGATGGAACCACACGATTCCTGGTTCATCGGTTCAGATGTCTATTACTCATATATTGTTGAAAACGGGCTATGGGACCTGCGGGTGCGCCAGCGTACGGAGGAAGAATATTTCTCTCTGGCGGAAACTTTTTCCCAGCACCTGCTGTCAGGCATCTTCTCGAAAAATATGGAGAAATGGTTCTGCTTCCTGCTGGAATATTTCGGAAAGGATCCGATCATCGTCCGGTCCAGCAGCATTCTGGAGGACGGGTTCGGGAATGCTTTTGCCGGAAAATATGAGTCTGTGTTCTGTGCAAATACGGGAACGCTGGAAGAGCGTCTTCTGGAATTTGAAAACGCGATCCGCCAGGTCTACGCAAGTTCCATGAGTCTCTCAGCCCTGGACTACCGGAAGCGCCGGAACCTGGACGGTCGTGATGAACAGATGGCATTGCTGGTCCAGCGCGTGTCCGGATCTCATTATGATCAGTACTACATGCCCTGTGCGGCAGGTGTCGGATATTCCTACAGTCCTTATCGTTTTATGCCAAGCCTGGATCCGGAAGCAGGAATGCTTCGTCTGGTTATGGGGCTCGGCACCTGTGCTGTCGACAGAACGGAAGGGTCCTATCCGCGGCTGGTCAACCTGGATCAGCCGGAAGCAACAACGGCAGCTACGATAGCTGAAAAGCATCAGTTTTCTCAGCGGCGGCTTGAGGTCGTCAATAAGGAGAAAAAAGGACTGGAACAGATCACACTGGAGCAAATGGAGGGAAAGCTTCCTCGTTTTCTTGAGAATGCACTGCTGGAACATGATTTTGAGGCGGAACAGCGGCTTCGTGAGATGGGACAGGATCGCCGGGTCCGCTTTATTTCCTGTAAAGGGCTGGTCAGAAACCGAGAGATGATGCGGCAGCTGCAGGAGATGATGCAGGTGATCCAGGCAGAGTACCGGCAGCCGGTCGATATTGAATTTACCTTAAACCTGGACGGGACCGGCGAGTATATGATCAATTTGCTGCAGTGTCGTCCGCTGCAGGTTTTCCAGGATACGGGAGAGGTATTCATTCCGGATGCCATACCGCCTGAAAGGATCCTGATGTCATTGGAAGACGCTTCCATGGGCCTGTCACGGGAACTGCCGCTGGACCTGATCGTTTACGTTGACCCGATCGCGTACTACGATCTGCCATACAGTGAAAAGGACAGCGTAGCGAAAGTGGTCGGAAACATGAACCGGAAGTACCGAGGATCCGGAAAACATATGATGCTGATCGTTCCCGGCAGGATCGGTACCTCTTCGCCGGAACTTGGGGTGCCGACTACTTTTGCAGACATCAGCGAATTTGAGGTCATCTGTGAGGTGGCCGAATCCGGCGCAGGTTATAACCCGGAGCTGTCCTACGGCAGCCATTTTTTCCAGGATCTTGTGGAAGCGCAGATTCTCTATACGGCAGTATTTGAGAGCGGGCAGACAAAGGCATACCATCCCGAACGCCTGATGCAGCTTCCAAATCAGTTGGGAGAACTGTTCCCGGGACTGATAAAGCTGGATACGGTGATACGGGTTCTCGATGTAAGCGGGAGCGGCAGCATGCTATATCACGACCTGCGCCATAAGAAGCTGATCGTAACAGTTTGAGAAGCCTGTGAAGGATCCGGTTGGTAATAATACGTCATCCGGTATTGACGGTACTGTGGAGAAGGTGTTACAGTTTGCAGAGGTGGTAATATGAAGATCATGGTCAGCGCCTGCCTGACGGGCGAAAACTGTAAATATAACGGTGGAAACAACCGGAATGAAAAGGTCCTGCAGCTGATGGAGGAAAATGAAGTGATCACGGTCTGCCCGGAGCAGATGGGCGGCCTTTCAACACCGCGTGTTCCTTCCGAGATAAAGGATGGCGTGGTCACGGCAAGAGATGGCCGGATCGTGGATAAAGAATTCCGGGCCGGTGCCGCGAAGTGCCTGAGAATAGCCATGCGGGAGCAGCCGGATCTGATCGTGCTGCAGTCCAGAAGTCCCAGCTGCGGGGTAAAGCAGCGGTATGACGGTACATTTACCGGGACATTGGTTGACGGCTCCGGGGTGACCGCACAGCTTTTGCTGGAGAACGGGTTTCGGTGTGTGGATGTGGAGGATCTTGCAGGGAAGCTGATTTCAGGTATCAGGGGAGAATAGCTAATAAATTTCAGCGGATGAATGCGCAGAAAAGGTGATGGAAAACCATCATCTATAACAGAATCTGCAGGAGGGAGGTCAGATCTTCGGATACACTCCGCAGGCTGAAGGAGGAATGTGATGATAGAAAGGATAGTTCCTGTAGATGAAACAAATCTTGTTCAAGCGGCAATCATTCATTCCGTATCATGGAAGGAATCACACCGCACATTTTGTACTCATGATTTTATAGAAATGCACTCGCCGGAACGACAACAGGCATATTTAAGGGACAAGATGAACAACGGATCGCAGCTCTATATGCTTATAGATGGAACGCCGGCAGGAATCGTTTCTGTTTCGAACAGTCTGATAGAGGATCTTTATGTTCTTCCGGATATGCAGAATATGGGTTACGGGACCAGATTACTGCAATATGCAATCGAGCGATGTACGGATACTCCCACCCTGTGGATCCTTGAGAACAATACTAATGCTGAGAGACTTTACTGTCGAATGGGCTTTACGAGAACAGGAAGGAAAAACCGGATAACAGATAGCCTTTCTGAAATTGAGTTTGCATTGACAATGAGTCACGAAAGGGCCGGAATGAGCATGATTCTGGAGACAGAAAGATTGTTCCTGCG
>CACZPF010000372.1 GCA_902782975.1 uncultured Lachnospiraceae bacterium | reverse complement strand
GAGAAAACCGGAAGTGATCGGATTCTCTGTCTATATCTGGAATGTGGAATTCATGAAGCAGCTCATGGAGGACATTCACAGGATCGCACCTTCGATCCGCCTGATGGCAGGGGGACCGGAGGCATCCAATGATCCGGAAACCTATCTGGAATGGTGTGAACTTGTCATGTTGGGAGAGGGGGAGCGGAACTTCCGTACAATTGCCGCCTGTATAAAGGAGCAGAGAGAGATACCCCTGGCGAAGATGGAAGGGGTTGCATATAAGGATCCGGAGATGATCATTCACGCGCCGGGACCGGAATCGATCCCGGATATGAATCAGATTCCTTTTCTGTACAAGGGACTGGAGCCCTTTGAGAATCGCATTATCTATTATGAATCCAGCAGGGGCTGTCCCTTCCGCTGCAGTTATTGCCTGTCTTCCATAGAGAAAAAAGTGCGATACCGGAGTATGGATCACGTACGGGAAGAATTATGGTATTTTCTGGATCAGAAAGTGAAGCAGGTCAAGTTCATCGACCGTACATTCAACAGTTCGTCCAGAAGGGCTCTCGAGATATGGACGTTTATAAAAGATCATGACAACGGAGTCACCAATTTTCATTTTGAGATCGGAGCCGACCTGCTGACGGAAGAAGAACTGCAGCTGCTGTCCACCCTTCGCCCGGGACTGGTCCAGCTCGAGATCGGGATCCAGAGTACGCATGAGCCTACTATGCAGGCGATCCACAGAACCGCGGACAACAGCCGGATATTCCATAATGTCCGGCAGCTGCGCAGAGCTTACAATATCAATCTGCATACAGATCTGATCGCAGGACTTCCATACGAAGACTATATCCATTTTCAGAAGTCCTTCAATGACATCTATCCTCTGTATGCGGATCAGCTGCAGCTTGGGTTTTTGAAGGTCCTGAAAGGGACTGAAATGTATGAGCGCAGGCAGGAGTACGGGCTGATCTACAGTTCGAGGCAGCCCTATGAGATCTTTGCCACAAAGTGGATCAGCTATGAGGAGATTGCGAAACTGCATCGGGTGTGTGACGCTGTGGAACTGTTTTACAATTCCCGGATGTTCCGCCGCAGCTTACAATATCTGGAGCAGTTTTTTGATTCTCCGTTTGCGATGTATGAAGCTATGGCAGACTACCTGGACCGGCATCATCTGGCCGGAGTGGGCATCTCGGTGAAGAAGAAATACGATATCCTGGAGGCCTTTGGCATGGAACACGGGGCCAGAGAGTCGCTGACATTATGGATCCATTTTGATCAGATGCTTCATACCCACCAGAGCAGACATATGACTGCCCGCGAGGTATTCCCCTGGCCGGAGGGTGAGAAAATGTATGTGTTTGATTACTCTAAGATGCATCCGGTCACCGGAGAAGCAGCTTGCAGCGTAGTGAAAGAGTAAGATCTATCGGCTCAGGACGTCTTGTAATGCTTCAGGATCAAGAACTTCAATGTTTGGCGGAGCATATAACAGGATCCCGGCCGCTTCCAGCTTTTTCAGCTCCCGATGCAGAGAAGGCCTTGATACATTCATGATCATAGCCCAGTTGGATACAGAACCGGGTATCCTGATTACATGACTGTCGGACTGTCTTGCATGAATCAGCAGATAAAAGGCGGCTTTCTGCGCTATGGAGCTATAGGAGAACAGTTCCAGACGCTGCTGAAGCATATAGGCCGGGGTGGCAAGTTCTGTCATAAAGTTTTCCATGATCCGCAGATTCTTCTGCAGGAGAAGAAGGATATCCTTCCTGCGAAACATCATGATCGTGACTGGTTCCAGTGATATAACATCACAAGGATACGTATGATTTCGGGAAAACACTGCAGCAGCTCCGATCATCTCTCCGGGATTACGGACCGTAACGTTAATCTGACTTCCGTTCGGGAATGGTTTCTGTGCCTGTACCCGTCCTTCCAGGATAATGCCAACCCTGTCTGCTTTTTCCATCAAATGAAATACGGTTTCGCCCTTGGCATAGCATTGAATATGATGCGGAACAGCTTCCAGGTCATCGCGCAGCTCTTCTGCCGGGATGCCTGAGAACAGAATGTTTTTTTCAAGTACAGTGTAATCCATCGTCTTTCTCTCCCTGCTGAACTATCCTGAGTATACACTTATTTACACACAAGAGTGTATCTGCAGATACAGATTTTGTGTTTTTTTCTTGCTACAATGGCATCAGAACAAGGAAGGAGGATTCCATAATGATTCGTAAGATTATCCATATAGATGAGGAAAAATGTAATGGCTGTGGGCAGTGCGCTGAGGCATGTCATGAAGGAGCCATTGATATCGTAGACGGCAAAGCAAAGCTTATGCGGGAGAATTTCTGTGATGGCTTTGGTGATTGTCTGCCGAACTGTCCAACCGGGGCTATTTCATTTGAAGAACGGGAAGCACCT
>CACZPF010000371.1 GCA_902782975.1 uncultured Lachnospiraceae bacterium | reverse complement strand
TAAGGACAATGGAACTACTGTAGACATAATTTATGATAACCATACTACAAAAGTTGGATCTGTCAATTCCATGGAAGAGTACCTGAAAATAGTATTGCTTCTGGAGAACGGGCTTGACATTCACTTGAATTTTCAGCGTATGGATTCTGATGATTCTAATGCATATGCAGTACAAGCTGCTGATTATGTTGCAAACGCATTATATGGGCATTTTGAATACGGAGACACGCTCTATTATGGAATAATAAGCCCTGCAATTAGCAAGCCTCTTTTCTTTCCTAAAAAAGAATTTGGAAAATAAAAAGGGTGCTGCTGAAATAGCGGTTACCACACAGGCAACTTATGCTTCTGAACATTCGCACGCTAAGCCAGGCTTATGCACCCATAAAACACTTAAATTATATTGTAATATTATATTACACTACTCAATATTTTAGTCAATATCGGAATGTTGCACAATTTCCTTTATTGCGTCGGCGCAAATAGAAAACTACCCCTGGTGCGAGGACACCTTTGGAGGCCTGCATCTTAAAGCCCTGGAACTTACAAGGGAAGTTTTTATTCAGCCAGAGCTTGCTGATGTAGTGAAAAAGATGCGAGCCTTTTTCTTAAGGGAATCATCGGCAGAAAAATCACACCGAATGCGCTCCGTCATACACATGTAAGCCTTCTGGCAGAAAACGACCTCCCCCTATTGATGTCATCAGTCGAAGGGTTGACCATGAGGATAGTGATATAACCCGTGAGATCTATCTGCATATAACAGAAAAACAGAAAGAAAAAGATAACCAGTTGATCTCCCAAGTCTGTATCATTTGATTTTGCCCCTTTTCTGCCTCTTTTTGAAAACAAAAACCCGGGAAGTCTTTATTAATAAGCTTTCCCGGGTTTACAACAGCAGCCAGTACGGGAATCGAACCCGTGTTTCCGCCGTGAGAGGGCGGCGTCTTAACCCCTTGACCAACTGGCCTTGTCTTTACCGACTTGCTAAGTATATAGTATTTTCTCTTGAATTGCAAGTATTTTTTTAAAAAAAGAAAAACTTTTTATAATGCCTATTGCAAAAGTCCGGAAACATACGTTATTATAAAGGCTGTTTGTGACTCTGTTATCCCGCAGGAGCCAAATATCCGGCACCGGCGGGAAGTATTTGAAAGGAAAAATAAAATGCCCAGAAAACAATCCTATGATGCCGGCAGTATTACCGTGCTCGAAGGTCTGGAGGCTGTCCGGAAACGGCCGGGTATGTATATAGGAAGCACCTCCCGCAAAGGTCTGAATCATCTGATCTATGAAATCGTAGACAATTCTGTCGATGAGCACCTGGCGGGCTACTGTGACCAGATAAAGGTCATCCTCGAAAAAGACGGTTCCTGTACTGTCATTGATAACGGCCGCGGGATCCCGGTGGACATGCACGAAAAAGGGGTACCTGCCGAACGTCTCGTATTTACTACTCTTCATGCCGGCGGAAAATTTGATAATACAGCCTACAAAACCAGCGGCGGTCTGCACGGCGTCGGCTCTTCTGTTGTGAATGCTCTTTCTACCTATCTGGATGTCGAAATCAGCATAAAAGGATGTGTCTATCATGATCGTTTTGAGCGTGGTGTCCCTGTTCAGGAACTGACCGACGGGCTGCTGCCTGTTATCCGCCGGACCCGCGAAACCGGTACCCGCATAAACTTTCTTCCGGATCCGGAAATTTTTGAGAAGACCCGTTTTTCTGCCGCCGAAGTCGAAAGCCGCCTGCACGAAACAGCCTACCTGAACCCTTCTCTTACCATACAGTTTGAGGATCTGAGGGGTGACGAACCCAAAACCTGCGTATTTCACGAACCGGAGGGAATCGTCGGATACATTAAAGATCTGAACCAGAATTCCGAAGCCCTTCATGAACCGGTTCTCCTGAAGGGAGAATCCGAAGGAATCCAGGTAGAGATCGCGTTCCAGTTCGTCAATGAGTTCCGTGAAAATGTCCTTGGCTTCTGCAATAATATTTATAATGCAGAAGGAGGCACTCATCTGACCGGATTTAAAACCACTTTCACCGCCGTGATGAATACCTACGCCCGGCAGATCGGGGTTCTGAAGGACAAAGATCAAAACTTTACCGGATCAGATATCCGTAACGGCATGACAGCGGTCATATCCATCAAGCATCCCGAGCCAAGATTCGAAGGCCAGACGAAGACCAAGCTGGATAACCCCGATGCCGCCAGAGCCTGCAGCAAAGTTGCCGGCGAACAGATGGTCCTGTTTTTTGACCGGAATCTTGATGTTCTGAAAACGGTCCTTTCCTGTGCGGAAAAGGCAGCAAAAATCCGTAAAAGTGAAGAAAAAGCCAAAACCAACCTTCTTACCAAACCGAAGTATTCCTTTGATTCAAACGGAAAACTTGCCAACTGCGAAAAGAAAGATCCGTCCCAGTGCGAAATCTTTATCGTGGAAGGTGATTCTGCGGGTGGATCCGCTAAAACTGCCCGCGACCGGAACTACCAGGCGATCCTTCCTATCCGTGGCAAGATCCTGAATGTTGAGAAAGCTTCCATCGACAAGGTCCTTGCCAATGCGGAGATCAAAACCATGATCAATGCTTTCGGCTGCGGCTTTTCTGAAGGATATGGCAACGATTTTGATATCTCAAAGCTCCGGTATGATAAGATCGTTATTATGGCCGATGCAGATGTCGACGGAGCCCATATCTCGACACTTCTTCTGACCCTGTTCTACCGTTTTATGCCGGAACTGATCTATGAAGGACATGTTTATATCGCCATGCCGCCTCTTTATAAGGTCATGCCGAAAAAGGGTGCAGAAGAATATCTGTATGATGACAAGGCTCTGGAAAAATACCGTCAGAAGCATAAGCCCGGCAGCTTTACCCTGCAGCGATATAAAGGTCTCGGCGAAATGGATGCGGAACAGCTCTGGGAAACCACCCTCAATCCGGAAACAAGAATCATGAGACGTGTCGAGATCGAGGATGCCCGCCTTGCCTCCAGTGTAACAGAAATCCTGATGGGCAGTGATGTTCCGCCCCGCAAAACGTTTATTTATGAACATGCGGCCGACGCCCAGGTCGATGCCTGATATGCATACCTGATCTGATTGACTGATATGAATGCGTGATTTGTATGTCTGATTTGAATGCCTTTACAGATGAACACCGGCAGAAATCTGCAGACAGCAGGCACCGCATGTATGGAGATTTTTATGGATACAAGAGAAGATAATATCATCCGCACCGATTATGCGGAAGTAATGCAGAAATCCTATATTGATTATGCGATGAGCGTCATCATCTCCCGGGCTCTTCCGGACGTGCGGGACGGACTTAAGCCCGTTCAGCGACGAACCCTTTATGACATGTATGAGCTGGGGATACGCTATGATCATCCCTACCGGAAATGTGCCAGAATCGTAGGCGATACTATGGGAAAGTATCATCCGCACGGAGACAGTTCCATTTATGAATCCCTGGTCGTCATGGCCCAGGATTTTAAAAAAGGAAAGACTCTGGTGGACGGACATGGAAACTTCGGTTCCATTGAAGGAGACGGCGCCGCCGCCATGCGGTATACAGAAGCGCGGCTTGAACGATTTACCCAGGAAGTATTTCTCCAGGACCTGGATAAAAACGTAGTGGATTTTGTTCCCAATTTCGATGAAACAGAAAAAGAACCGGAGGTTCTGCCTGTACGTATTCCCAATCTTCTGGTCAACGGAGCCGACGGCATTGCCGTAGGCATGGCTACCAGTATTCCTACTCATAACCTCGGGGAAGTGGTGGATGCCGTCAAGGCTTACATCCGCAATAACGAGATCAGTGTGAAAGGACTTATGCGCTATCTGAAAGGACCGGATTTTCCCACCGGGGGGATCATTGTCAATAAAGATGATCTTCTCACGATCTATGAAACCGGTACCGGTAAGATCCGTATCCGCGGCAAGGTGGAAACAGAAAAATTAAAAGGCGGCCGGATGGCTCTGGTCATTACCGAAATTCCCTATCCCATGGTCGGGGCAAATATCGGGAAATTTTTAAATGACGTAGCGTCTCTGATCGAAACAAAGAAGACGACGGATATAGTGGATATCTCCAACCAGTCTTCCAAAGAAGGCATCCGCATCGTCCTGGAACTGAAAAAAGATGCCGATATCGCCAGCCTGACCAATCTTTTATATAAGAAGACCAAACTCGAAGATACCTTCAGTGTAAACATGCTGGCTGTCGCGGACGGACGGCCGGAGACCCTGAGCCTGAAAAGAATCATTGAATACCACTCGGACTTTCTCTTCGAGATCACGACCCGCAAATATCAGACCCTGCTTAAAAAGGAAATGGAAAAGAAAGAGATCCAGGAAGGTCTTATCAAAGCCGTCGATGTGATCGACCTCATTATCGAGATCCTGCGTGGATCTAAAAGCAGGGAGCAGGCAAAAAAGTGTCTGGTGGAAGGGATCACGGAAGGCATCCGTTTTAAAACAAAGACGAGTGAAAAGCAGGCCGCGGCGCTGCGTTTTACAGAGAACCAGGCCCAGGCTATTCTCGAAATGAGGCTGTATCGTCTGATCGGTCTGGAGATTCAGGCGCTGATGGATGAATATAATACCGTTGTGAAGAACATCGCTCTTTACGAAGATATCCTGAACAATTACGATTCCATGGCCGAGGTCATTTTAAAGGACCTGGACAACATAAAACGAACCTTCAGTTCTCCCCGCAGGACAGTACTCGACAATGCAGAGGAGGTCGTCTATGAGGAGAAAAAAATGGAAGAGCTGGAAGTCTGCTTCCTGATGGATCGTTTTGGTTACATGAAGCTGATCGATCTCAGCGCTCTGGAGCGCAACAAAGAAGCGGCTCTGTCCGAAAACCGGTACGTGATCAATTGCATGAACACAGACAAAATCTGCATCTTTACAGATACCGGCAAAATGCATGCGGTAAAAGCAGCAGATATTCCCCTGGTCCGGTTCCGTGATAAAGGAACTCCCGCGGATAATGTAAGCAATTATGACAGCCGCACAGAACAGATCCTCTATGTCGCTCCTCTGTCCCGGGTAGAAAAGGACCGGTTTCTCTTTGTCACCAGAAATGCCATGTGCAAGCTGGTTTCCGGTGAGGAATTTGTTTCTTCCAAACGAACCGTGGTTTCCACAAAACTCTCGGAAGACGACGTTCTTATTTTTGTAGGTCCTTCGGATGGATCAGAACAGGTCATCCTCGAAAGCTGCGGCGGAAGTTTTCTACGCTTCCCCGTAAACGAGATCCCGGAAATGAAAAAAGCTTCTGTGGGTGTGCGCGGGATGAAGCTTAAGGAAGACGACACGCTTGCCCATGCCTATCTCTTTGACGGAAAAACAGAGATCACAATTGATTATAAGGGGCACTCCTACTCTCTTCTCAAGGTCAAACTGGCCAAAACAAGAGGAGGTGCCGGTGTCCGCCCAAGGATCCTGTAATCCATAAAAAATCCCCGTTGTTGTTACGATACCTGCAAAGGCACCTGTTCAACATACGGGGATTTTCTCTATTCGTTCTGTTATCCGGCAGAACGGACGTTTTTTCTCAGCTTTGAATGATGAGCCTTAGGACACCGCACATACGGCATCAATTCTGAATGACGAGCCTTGCGGCACCGTACATACGGCATCATTTCTGAATGACGAGCCTTGCGGCACCGTACATACCGGCATCATTTCCGAGGCTGGCAAGGACGATCGGCGTATCCTTGCAGGCCGTAAAGGCAAACCTGCGGTAATATTTCCGGATGATCTCGAGAAGCGGCTCACCTGCACGGGATACTCCTCCCCCGATCACGATCACTTCCGGGTCGACAACACAGGAGAAAACAGCCAGTGCTCCGCCCAGATCCTCTCCCACTCCTTCAATAACACGGACTGCCAGAGGGTCTCCTGCCTTAAAAGCATCCAGAACATTTTTTGCAGAAAGATCTTCTTTGCCGCGAAGGACACTTTCATCAGCGGATGATTCGAGTTCTTTCTTCGCCATCCGGACAATACCGGTAGCTGAAGTGTACTGTTCCAGGCAGCCATGATTTCCGCAATTGCACTGTTCTGTTTCTTCGTGATGGATAACAGCATGTCCGATTTCGCCGCCTGCTCCGCGGTGTCCTGCCAGAATCTTGCCATTGACAATGATGCCGCCGCCAACACCGGTACCCAGGGTCACCATGATAATGTTTCCCGCTCCTTCGGCAGCACCTTTCCAAACCTCGCCAAGTGCCGCCACATTGGCGTCATTTCCGGCTTTGGCCGGAAGACCTGTCAGATCTGTCAGCTCTTTGGAAAGCTCCTTAAACCCCCAGAAAAGATTAACTGCAACCAGAACATCTCCTTTTTCATCTACAGGACCGGGAACACCAATACCGACACCTTCCACATCATTTTTTTCGAGATTTAACTCCTTCATTTTAGTAAGGATCGCCTCAGCGATATCCGGGACGATCTGTGAGCCATGGTTCTCTGTGCGGGTGGGAATCTCCCACTTTTCAACCATGGTTCCATCTATTTTAAAGAGACCACACTTTACGGTTGTTCCTCCTACGTCAATTCCAAAGCAATAACTTCCCATTTTTTAATTCCTTTCCACTGCTTTACGATATCTGTCCTGAAGTGTTCAGTCCCGTTCTTTATCTGCCGGATCAGTATCTGCCCTATCCTTTCTGCAGTACAGGACTGTATGACGGATCACACATTCTCTGCCTCGGACCTTCTCCTTGCAATATTAGCCTGCACACGTTTATAAAGTTCTTCTGCCGCATTGTAGCCCATCTTTTTCTGCCTGTGATTGACAGCCGCGGATTCAACAATAACTGCCAGATTCCGTCCCGGACGTACCGGAATGGAATAACAGACAAGCTTGTTTCCGAGATAATCGATATATTCTTCATTAAGGCCAAGCCTGTCATATTCCTTGTTGCGGTCCCATTCCTCAAGCTTGATGACCATATCCACAGCCTGTGTATTTTTGACGCTGCCTACGCCGAACAGTGCCTTGACATCGATGATCCCGATACCCCGAAGTTCAATAAAGTGCCGCGTGATATCCGGCGCGCTGCCTACCAGCGTTACATCGCTGACCTTCCGCAGTTCCACCACATCGTCGCTGACCAGACGATGGCCTCGTTTGATCAGTTCCAGAGCAGCCTCACTTTTTCCGATCCCACTTTCACCTGTAATCAGAACTCCTTCGCCGTAAACATCCACCAGCACGCCGTGGATCGAGATGCAGGGTGCCAGCTGAACACCAAGCCAGCGGATGATCTCCGCCATAAAAGCAGAAGTCGTCTTTTCTGTAACAAATGTCGGCACGTTATATTTAATCGCCAGTTCCAGCATATCCCGTGAAGGATCTGTCTGTCTGCAGAACACGATGCACGGAATCTTGCTGGAGATAAATCTTTCGTACTTAAATGCTCTTTCCTGCGGGTTCAGCTGCATCAGGTAGGAATATTCCACATATCCTATGATCTGAACCCTCTCGTTGGCAAAATGCTCCAGAAATCCTGCCAGCTGTAAAGCAGGCCGGTTTATTTCTGCTGTAAGGATCTGTATGTCCTTATAATCGATCTCCGGTGTAAGATTTGTCAGATTCATCTCCTGCACCAGCTGCGCCAGCTGAACACTGCTCATAACCCTTCCCTCCTTATTAATCTACGGAATATCGGGGAACTGCCTTATGTTCCTGTATTCTGATGAAAAAAATCATAGACCTGCTTTGCACTCTGCCGGTTCATAGTCTCCGTGCCGGCCAGTTCTTCGAAGGTCGCGTCTCTTATTTTCTCCAGCGATCTGAAATGCCGCATCAGTGCCTTCCGCCTCGTATCTCCGATACCGGGAATATCATCCAGGACCGAATGCACCTGATCCTTACTCCTGAGAGAGCGGTGATATTCGATGGCAAAGCGGTGTGCCTCATCCTGAATTCTGGTGACGAGACGGAATCCCTCACTGTTTGTGTCGATCGGAATTTCTAAATTATTGAAATACACCCCCCTGGTTCTGTGATGGTCATCCTTTACCATTCCGCACACCGGAATATCCAGTCCCAGATTTCCAAGGACCTTTAACGCAATATTTACCTGGCCTCTGCCGCCGTCCATCAGTATCAGGTCCGGCAGCCTCTCGAAGCTGTCGAATTCTCCGTTCCCCTGATGCGTAAAACGGCGTGTCAGAACTTCTTCCATGGAAGCATAATCATTCGGGCCCTGAACCCATCTGATCCTGAATTTACGATAGTCGCTGCGCTTCGGCTTTCCCTTTTCATATACCACCATGGATCCGACCGAATCGAATCCGCTGATATTGGAGATATCATAGGCTTCCATCCGGCTGATGCCGGATAGTCCCAGCCATTCTTCCACCTCATGAACCGCACCGATCGTCCGGCCTTCTTCTCTTCTGAGCCGCTCCCTGTCTTTTGAAAGAACCATCCAGGCATTTTCGCCGGCCAGTTCCACCAGTTTTTCCTTTGTCCCTTTTTTAGGAACGAGGATGTGGACCTTCTGCCCTCTCCGGCGGCTGAGCCATTCTTCTATAATATCCTGATCAGGCGCCTCCTTTTCCAGCATGATCTCTCTTGGAATAAAAGGCGTCCCGGCATAGTACTGCTTCATAAAACTGGAGAGCACGTGCTCTTTTTTATCTCCTCGAGCCACCCGCAGGAAGAAATGTTCTCTTCCGATCAGTTTGCCGCCGCGGATAAAGAAGACCTGTACAACTGCGTCCTGTTCTCTCAGATCCTCGCTTTCTTCCAGAGCAGCGGCAATGACATCCTTATCTTCCCCGCCGTAGCTTGTAATCTTCTGTCTTTCCTGGATCCGCCGGATACTCTGGATCAGATTTCTGTACTCTGCAGCATCCTCAAAGCGCATCTCTTCCGAGGCGGCTGTCATTTTCCTGATCAGGTCATCTACGACTTCTTTATACTCTCCATTCAGAAAGGAAAGCGCAGCATCTATGTTTTTCCTGTAATCGTCCTTCGAAATACGGCCGGTACACGGAGCATCGCATTGCTTCATATGATGGTACAGGCAGGGTCTTTCCTTTCCGAAATCCCGCGGCAGGACCCTGCTGCAGGAACGAATGCTGAAAAGCTTCCGTGTCAGCTCAATAACATCATTGACCGCCCCTGCACTGGTGTAAGGACCAAAATATCGGTTCTTATCCTTCTTCATGTGTCTAGCGAACAGGATGCGGGGATATTCTTCGTTCACGGTTACCTTTATGAAGGGATAACTTTTGTCATCCTTCAGCATGGTATTATATTTTGGCCGGTGTTCCTTGATGAGGTTGCTTTCCAGAACCAGCGCTTCCAGCTCGGAATCAGTTACTATATATTCAAATCTGGTGATGTGTGTAACCATCTGTTCGATTTTTGGTCCTTTGTTCCGGCTGCTCTGAAAATACTGACGCACCCGGTTTTTGAGACTGATGGCTTTACCCACATAAATGATTTCATCTTTTTCGCCGTGCATGATATAGACGCCCGGCTTTCCCGGAAGCTTTTTCAATTCTTCCTCGATCAGAAACAAGTCCTCACCTCTTATCCTGATACTTCTTCTGCGGTTACTTCTTCTGCAGATTTTCCTCTTCAGATGCTTCTTCTGCAATTGCTTCTTCTGCAGTTGCTTCTTCTGCAGTTGCTTTTTCTGCAGATGCGTCTTCTGCCGGTACGATTTCCGCAGAGAATTCTATGTCAGACGTCTCTGTCCCAGATGGCTCTGTTTCTGGCTCTGTTTTTGGCTCAATCTCTGCTTCTGATGACTCTGTCTCAGATATCTCTGATGGCTTTCTGTCAGATGACTCTGTTTCAGATAACTCTCTGTCAGGTAATTCCTCAGGTCTCTTTACATCTTCCGGCAGGACCAGTTCATCCAGATTTTCCGGAATATCCATTCCCCTTTGAACCGCACGGAAGATCTTCATAAATTCCTTTCCGGTGATCGTTTCTTTTCTGATCAGATATTCCGCGATCTTATCCAGAGCTTCCCTGTGTGAACCCAGAAGTCTTTTGGCCTCCTCATACGAATCATGCAGAAGGACCATGACTTCATGATCGATCTCCGTTGCCGTATCATCACCGCAGTTCAAAACTACCCGGCCGGTCAGATACTGATTCTCCTGCGTCGCAAGACCCATAAGGCCGAATTTCCGGGACATACCATACTGGGTGATCATGGCTCTTGCGACCTTGGTCGCCTTTTCGATATCGTTGGCCGCACCGGTCGTTACTGTATCAAACACGATCTCCTCGGCAGCTCTTCCACCCAGATATCCTACCAGCATTGCTTCCAGTTCTTTTTGCGTATTGAGATATTTTTCCTCCTCCGGCACCTGCATAACGTATCCCAGCGCGCCCATTGTCCTGGGTACAATGGTAATCTTCTGGACCGGTTCAGCATCTTTCTGGAGTGCGCTCACAAGGGCGTGCCCCACTTCATGATAAGAGACAATACGGCGTTCCTCCGGGCTCAGGATCCTGTCCTTCTTCTCCTTGCCTACCAGTACGACCTCGACAGATTCCAGAAGATCTTTCTGGGATACTGCGTTTCTGCCGCTTTTCACGGCAAGGATGGCAGCCTCGTTCACCATGTTGGCAAGGTCTGAACCCACCGCGCCGGACGTAGCCAGAGCAATCGCGTCAAAATCCACCGATTCATCCAGATTTACATTTTTGGCATGTACCTTTAAAATATCGACCCGGCCTTTAAGATCCGGCCGGTCTACAATGACGCGCCGGTCAAAACGGCCCGGGCGAAGGAGTGCCGGATCCAGCACTTCCGGACGGTTTGTAGCCGCCAGGATCAGAAGGCCTTTGGATGTATCAAAACCATCCATCTCGGCAAGCAGCTGATTCAAAGTCTGCTCACGCTCGTCATTGCCCCCGCCGTAATGGCTGTCACGGCTTTTTCCGATGGCATCGATCTCATCAATAAATACAATACAGGGTGCGTTCTTTTTGGCCTCTTCAAAAAGATCCCGGACTCGTGAAGCACCCACACCGACAAACATTTCTACAAACTCGGACCCGGAAAGCGAAAAGAAAGGACAGTGAGCTTCGCCCGCCACCGCCTTGGCAAGGAGCGTTTTTCCTGTACCGGGAGGGCCGACCAGCAATGCCCCCTTGGGCAGCTTGGCTCCGATAGTCGTATACTTTCCGGGATTATGCAGAAAGTCCACGACCTCCTGCAGCGATTCTTTTGCCTCGTCCTGCCCTGCCACATCCTGAAAGGTGACCCCTGTCTCCTTCTGAATATATGCCTTGGCACGGCTCTTGCCGACGCCCATGATGCCTCCCCCGCTCCGGCTCATACGGCGCATCAGGAACATCATCATCCCAAAGAGAAGAAGGGACGGCAGAAGAATACTGATCATCATCTCAACAAACTGCGCCACGGCATCCGGCTGCTCCGCGTAAAAGATAACGCCGGCATTCTCCAGACGCGCCGTAAGGGCGGTCCTGTCCTCCATCAGGCTGGTATAATACTCCGCATTCTGCAGATTTGTGTTCAGCCTTTTCGGTGTGATCTCAATCGTATCCGAACGAAGAACGACCTTCTGGATCTGCCCCTTATCGATCATGTCGATAAATTTATCATAGCTGATCTCACTGGAGTTATCCCTCAGCAGATTTGTAAACAGGCTGAAACATACCAGGGTAACCAGCAGACACACCAGAAAACCAAGGACCGACTGTCTGTTTTTGTTCGGCTTGTTATCATTCGGATTCCGGTCAGGTCTGTTTTCATTATTGTTATCAAACATACATTTATTCTCCTCTTACGCACAGGTATGCACATACCTGCTGCCGGATCACGATTTTGTATTGCCGGTCAGAGGTCCCGGCTTCAAAATCTGTCTCCTTTTTCTGTCTTCTTATTATAATGAGAAATCGGCAAAGGGTCAACATTTTAATAAGGATAATCCGTGAAAACTGCATACTGTCTGAAAACCTGATGCCCTGACCTTTTTTGATGAATTGTCCGGATAGTAATGATTACTTGTTTCTATTCACAGCCACCTCTCAAACATTCTTTCACATTTTTAAATTTCCGTCTTTCATATTTTCCGTCCTTGTTGTATACTGGACATGATTTTTTTGTTTTTCCCTGCCGGATACTTCTCTTCTGGAATGGTTCATTTCCGTCAGATCTACAGGTATCCTCGTTAATAATATATCTTTTCGGAGGTCTATATGAAAATCGGTTTTGATAATGAAAAATATCTGACCATGCAATCTGAACATATCCGCGAACGGATCAGCAAATTCGGCAACAAACTTTATCTGGAATTCGGCGGAAAGCTTTTTGATGATTATCATGCATCACGCGTACTGCCTGGTTTTCAGCCCGACAGCAAGCTGAAGATGCTGATGCAGCTGTCCGACCAGGCAGAGATCGTCATTGTCATCAGTGCCAAAGACATTGATAAAAACAAAGTAAGAGGTGACCTTGGTATTACCTACGACTCCGATGTTCTCCGGCTGATCGAAGAATTCCGCAGCAGAGGTCTCTACGTCGGATCAGTCTGTATTACACAGTATACCGGACAGGAAAGTGCCGATACTTTCAAAAAATATCTGGAAAAACTCGGCATGGCAGTATACCTGCATTATCCCATCGCAGGCTATCCCAGCAACACCAGTCTGATCGTAAGTGACGAAGGTTATGGAAAAAATGAATATATCAAAACCTCCCGCCCTCTGGTCGTCGTCACCGCACCCGGTCCCGGAAGCGGTAAAATGGCTACCTGCCTTTCTCAGCTTTACCACGAATATAAGCGCGGCATAACTGCCGGATATGCAAAGTTCGAAACCTTCCCCATATGGAACATCCCTCTGAAGCATCCTGTCAACCTGGCCTATGAGGCAGCTACTGCAGACTTGAATGATGTGAATATGATCGACCCCTTCCACCTGGAGCATTACCATATTACGACCGTCAATTACAACCGGGATGTGGAAATATTCCCCGTGCTTCAGACCATGTTCGAAAAGATCATCGGCGAATGCCCCTATAAATCCCCCACAGACATGGGTGTCAACATGGCCGGGAACTGCATCGTTGACGATGAAGTCTGCTGCGAAGCATCCCGTCAGGAGATCATCCGCAGGTACTTTAAGAGTATGGATGCGATCGCCTCCGGTACCGGCAAGGAAGAGGAAGCCTATAAGATAGAACTTCTTCTTCAGCAGGCAAAAGCCAGGGTAGAAGACCGAAAAGTCGTTCCCGCAGCCCTTAAACGAGAAGAAGAGACCGGCGCGCCTGCTGCTGCCATGGAACTTCCCGACGGCCGCATCATCACGGGCAAGACCTCGGATCTTCTTGGTCCGTCTTCTGCACTTTTGTTAAATGCCCTGAAAGAGCTCGCAGGCGTACCTCACGAGCACCATGTGATCTCTCCCAATGCCCTGCGGCCGATCCAGAATCTTAAAACAAAATATCTCGGCAGCAAAAATCCAAGGCTGCATACAGACGAAACTCTGATCGCTCTGTCCATCAGCGCCGCTGAAAGTCCGGAAGCCAGGCAGTCTCTGGAACAGATTCCCAACCTGAAGGGGTGCCAGGCACATACGTCCGTTATGCTGTCCGCTGTAGATATTCAGGAATTCCGAAAACTCGGTATTGAGCTCACCTGCCATCCGAAATTCGAGAAAAAAAGGCTGTAAGCCCGGGACATAAAAATGCTGTAAAGCCAGAGCATCATAAATCAGAAGATCCTGTAAATAAAAAGCAGGACAGGTTCCTTATTCCAGGAATCTGTCCTGCTTTTTTTCTGCTTTTTTTCTGTTTTTTATTTCTGCTTTTGGTGAACACTTTTCATTTACACTTCTTCGTAACCGTTGGGGTTATGAGACTGCCAGTTCCAGGAATCGGCACACATTTCCTTTATCCCATACTCTGCCTTCCATCCCAGTTCCTTCGCCGCCTTCGATGCATCCGCATAGCACACGGCAATGTCACCCGGACGGCGTGGCTTGATCACATAAGGAATCTTCACGCCTGTAGCCTCTTCAAAATTCTTTACAATATCCAGAACACTGTACCCTTTTCCGGTACCAAGATTATAGATGGAAAGGCCGGATCTATCTTCCAGCTTCTTAAGAGCCTTTACATGTCCTCTGGCCAGGTCGACCACATGGATATAATCCCGGACGCCGGTACCGTCCGGTGTATCGTAATCATTTCCGAAAACGCCCAGCTCCTTCAGTTTTCCGACAGCAACCTGTGTAATATAAGGCATCAGATTGTTGGGAATCCCATTGGGATTTTCACCTATCGTTCCGCTTTTATGCGCTCCGATCGGATTAAAATATCTTAACAGGACAACATTCCATTCCGGATCCGCTTTCTGAATGTCGGAAAGGATCTGTTCCAGCATGGATTTTGTCCAGCCGTAGGGATTGGTACACTGACCTTTCGGGCAATCTTCTGTAATAGGAATGACTGCAGGATCTCCATACACTGTCGCGGAAGATGAGAAGATAATGTTTTTTGCGCCATTCTTACGCATGACATCCAGCAGGATGAGTGTTCCGGAAATATTATTTTCATAATATTCCCACGGTTTCGCTACGGATTCTCCCACCGCTTTTAATCCTGCAAAGTGGATACAGGAATCTATGGATTCCCGACTAAAAATATCTTCCAGACCCTCTCTGTCCCGGATATCCGTCTTATAGAATTTGACCGGTTTTCCGGTGATCGCTTCCACACGCTTAAGGCTTTTTTCACTGGAGTTTGAAAGGTTGTCAAGAACCACCACATCGTATCCCGCATTCTGCAGTTCTACTACAGTATGGCTTCCGATATAACCTGCTCCGCCCGTCACTAAAATGGCCATTTTTACTCCTTTCCCGGCGTATCCACTGCGCCTGTCACGGCAGATCCTGCCTGCCCTGTCTGCCTTCCCATAAATGCTGCGGATAAACCCCTGCCTCTTTCAGCTGGCGGATACTGGTCTCCACCACCGGTTTATCCTCTTTATACGTCACTCCGAACCATCGATCCGGCGTCGGATACACCTGTACCGATGCCTTGTCTTCCTTGATCAGCTCATCTACGACAAATGGAAGAAAATATTCACATTTCAAGGGATTTTCTTTCAGGTTTTTGTCAAGAAAAGCCGGGAATCGCTCTTCCAGTTCTTTAAGAATAGATGCTGTAAATCCCCACATATTCATGGAAACGATGGTATCCTCCGGAAGATCCGTCCAGGTCACTCCGTCATCCTCCGTATAGGCCGCCTTCCCGTTTTTCTTCTCGATGCGGGTACGCTCATGAATATCCTTCAGATACCCCTGTTCATCCGAAACGCAGACTCCCCGTGCCACATGCCCGTTCTCCGTAAGGGTATTATATAGGTGATATCCTACCATCATATACCGGTACTTTTCGTCGTCCTGTGCCTTTGAAAGAAAATCGCAGGCAAGACGAAAAGCCTCCACACCATAATAATCGTCCGCATTGATCACGGCAAAGGGACCGTCGATCACCTGCCTGCAGCAAAGGACAGCATGTCCGGTTCCCCAGGGCTTCTTTCGTTCATCGGGAACTCTGTACCCATCCGGAAGATCGGAAATATCCTGAAATACATAAACAACATCCAGAATACGGCTCAGTCTGTCCCCGACAGCAGCCCTGAAAGCTTCTTCATTTTCCTTCTTGATGATAAAGACGACCTTTTTAAAGCCCGCACGGACAGCATCATAGATGGAAAAATCCATGATGATATGTCCTTCCTGATCCACAGGGTCGATCTGCTTAAGCCCTCCGTAGCGGCTTCCCATCCCGGCAGCCATAACGACCAGTGTTGGTTCCTGCATATCCTTTTCCTCACTCTCTGATGTTTATATCTTTTCCTGCCGCAGCAAAGAACGTACTTTTTACAGCATCAATTATACGACAGTCTTATCTTATCGTCCACATAGTTTTTGCACACAGCTGCTGTTCTTTTCTAAGGAAGCACTGATTAATTCAGTGCTTCCTTAGAAGCCTCCGGCAGATCACACGAATCTGCAGTGGAAATTGTCGCTTCGTGATGCCGCCCTCTCACTTTTCCTCTCCGGATTCCTGCCAGGCCTTGCAGACATCGATCCATGTCCGGCTCCGGGAATACTTTTCCAGCTCGGAAAGCGTCAGTTCTATGGCACTGTTGCTGCTGCCGGCTGCCGGGAAGACCGTCTCAAACCGCTTAAGAGAAATATCCAGATACACCGGCACTCCCTCGTTGATGCCAAAAGGACAGACACCGCCCACGTCGTGCCCGATCATTGAATGTACTTCCTCCGGGGTCAGCATCTTAGCCTTGGCATGAAAGAATGCCTTAAACTTTGCATTATCCACTTTGGCGTCTCCGGCGGCGACAACCATCACCGGTGCTTCTTCCACCTTAAAGGTCAGGGATTTGGCGATCCTGGCAGGTTCACAGCCTGCCGCATGGGCAGCCAGCTCTACCGTCGCAGAGGATTCTGCAAATTCCAGGATCCGCCCTTCCTCACCAAATTGTCTGAAATATGCTTTTACGCGTTCGATTGCCATCTGTTCATCCTCCTGGTTATCATGTTTTCTGTCTTCTTATATCGGTCCGGTTTTCCTGCCTGCCAGATTTTCAGGCTGTCATTAAAAAGACCGGATCCCCTCATCTTCCGCCCCGGTCTTTTCGATCGAGCGGATCACCAGAAAATAGCTGTAGCTGTCATTGACCTTAACTTCCACGCGCTCGCCAACGTGATGTCCTCGGAGAGCTTTTCCGATCGGTGACTCTATACTGATCCGGTTTTCCATGGAATTTCCCCGGATAGAAGTGACCAGTTTGTATTTTTCCACCTCGTCGTCCTCTTCAAAATACACCTCTACAACATCATCCATACCTACTTCATCTTCTTCGGAATCATCCGAAACGATCGTGGCATGTTTCAACATATTTTCCAGATACCGGATGCGGCTTTCGTTCTGGTTTTTATGCTTCTTTGCAGCGTAATATTCGAAATTTTCACTCAGGTCTCCCTGCGCTCTGGCCTCCTGAACGGCGGCGATCGCCTCCTGACGTACGACCAGTTTGCGGTGCTCTATCTCCTGTTCTATTTTTTCAACATCCTTCTTAGTCAGTTTTTCTCCCATATGATCAACCTCGTATTCTTCAGATTCTTTACTCATCTATAAACGCATGGTTTTCAGCTGTTTATATCCGACCATACAGATTCCGGTCTAATTGGCTATTCCTGCGTTTTCTGTTCTTTCAGGTAGACTTCCACATCCTCCGGGATCACATCCATCACAAAGGTCCGGGCACTCTTTCTTCGGCTGTGGATATCCTCACGGATCTGTTTTTCCGTCGTCTTTATTTCGTGCAGCAGGCCATCGGCAGACATGCGGACAGCTCCCTGCCCCATAATGATGATCTGCTCGAGACTGTCCGAGGTGGCCACGGTCACTGCGCTTTCCCTGCCGATTTTATGGACTGTCTTCTCGATATACTGATCGGCTGTCTCCGCCTCTTTTGTATATACCACAAAAATATTGTTATACTGCTGAACCTCTTCTTTATGTCCTTCCACCTTGTAAGCATCAAATACAAGGATCAGCGTACACTGCCTGGTTCCCTGATAATTACAGAGAATGTCCTTCAGCCTGTCCTGCGCAAGATGAATGTCGTCTTTTGCCAGGATGCGAAGTTCCTCCCAGGCAAAAATCATGTTATAACCGTCCACCAGAAGGTACTCGTCCTGCGGCTTCTTAGGACGCGGCGCCCGGTATTTTTCTTTCGGCGCGGTCACGACCTTTTTTTCTGTATCCCGCCTCAGGCGCTTATCATCTTCTCCGAAGATTTTCTTATAAAATTCTTCATATTCTTTTTCGCTGGAAAAATAGCTTTTATTTTCGGAGCGAGATGAAGGATAGACGAGCGGGGGCATTTCTTCCTGTCCCGTCTTTTCTTCATCAAAATCACTCTGAAGATGCATATATTCTTCCACCTGATACCATGGAACCACAAACCCGGCACCATGGGCGCAAAAAACAGAACCGGTCGGATTCGCCGTATCCCGTTCCGGATCATATCCGGCCTCTCTTACTGCTTCATCCTGATCCCGGCAGGGCTCATATCCGGACAGGGACAGAAACAGTCTCCCCTCTCCCCGGGTATAGGCAGTGACCTGCGACTGATAATCCCGCATGTCAGCGACCGGCGCTCTGCCCTTCAAAATACAGGTATCTCCTTCCTGAAGTGGTGCCTGAAAGTTACCCTGCATCTTCTGAATATCCGTCATGGCCCGCCCCAGCATGCCGGATGGAATCTCCAGTGTAAAATCATAATACGGTTCCAGAAGAACCGATTTCGCCTTCATAAGCCCCTGACGCACAGCACGGTAGGTCGCCTGACGGAAATCTCCCCCCTCTGTATGCTTGATGTGGGCTCTGCCGAGGATCAGCGTGATCTGCATATCTGTGATCGGAGAACCTGTAAGGACTCCGAGATGTTCCTTTTCGGCAAGGTGTGTGAGGATCAGCCTCTGCCAGTTCCGGTTCAGTACGTCCTCACTGACAGCTGTAAAAAACTGAAGCCCGGATCCTCTCTCTCCCGGTTCCAAAAGAAGGTGAACTTCCGCATAATGCCGCAGAGGTTCGAAATGTCCAACTCCCTCTACCGCATCCGCTATGGTTTCCCGGTAAACTACACGGCCTGCGCCAAAATCCACTACCACATGAAATCTCTCCCAGATCAGCTTTTTAAGGATCTCTATCTGGACTTCACCCATCAGCATGGCGTGAATCTCCCTGGTTTCTCCATTCCAGACAATATGAAGCTGAGGGTCCTCTTCTTCCAGTTCTCTTACCTTCCTCAGCATGACCAGCGGATCACACCCTTCCGGCAGCAGAAGCCTGTAATTCAGAACAGGCTGAAGTGCAGGACTTTCCCCGTCACTCTCCAGGCCAAGGCCTTCCCCCGGGACAGTTCCTGTAAGGCCTGTGACTGCACAGGTTTCACCGGGAAAAACTTCCTGTGCGTTTTCAAATCTGGCACCGGAATAGATCCTGATCTGATCGACCTTCTGAGATCCCGGCTCTTCTTCATCGGATCTTCCCCGGATCTCTATCATATCCTTTACCCTGAGACTTCCGCCTGTGATCTTCATATAAGTCAGGCGGCTCCCTTTTTCATCTCTGGCAATTTTAAAGACCTTTGCCCCAAAGGATGAGGGATAATCTTTTTGTCTTGTATATTTTAAAAAACCGTCAAGGAATTCTGTTACGCCTGTCATTTTCAGTGCCGATCCGAAATAACAGGGAAATACCTTTCTTTCTTCTATTGCCTTCTGGATATTCTCTTCAGAAAGACTGCCCTGGTCGAGCAGCGTTTCCAGAAGTGTTTCGTCCCTGAAAGCCACATTTTCCTGCATGGCGTCTTCCTGTGAAGGGTCAAAATCAATACATCCATCAGACAGCTTTGCCTTTAATTCATCAAGAATAACGGCTTTATCCGTCCCTTCCTGATCCATTTTATTAATAAACAGGAATACAGGTACCTGGTAATGCTCAAATAACCGCCATAATGTCATTGTATGACTCTGAACCCCGTCCCGGCCGCTGATCACAAGGACCGCATAATCCAGAACCTGCAGAGTCCGCTCCATCTCTGCCGAGAAATCCACATGTCCCGGTGTATCAAGAAGTGTCAGATGCAGATCCTTGTAATTCATGACCGCCTGTTTGGAAAAGATCGTGATTCCTCTCTCTTTCTCCAGATCATAGGTATCCAGAAAGGCATCTTTATGATCCACACGTCCAAGTGTTCTGACCGCCCCGGTCAGATATAAAAGACTCTCTGAAAGGGTCGTTTTTCCGGCATCTACATGTGCAAGTATACCGATAACCAGTCTT
>CACZPF010000370.1 GCA_902782975.1 uncultured Lachnospiraceae bacterium | reverse complement strand
CCGGTTTTCACCAGCCACCGGTTCTCTGTACGCTTCTTATCCCAACCGTCTTCGTCATCGCCTTTATCGAGGATTCTAACACCAACTTTTCGATCCGTCAATCATTTTTTGCAGAAATATTACTTTTCCAGCTACTATTCACGCAAATCATTTTCCCTGTCTTATACGCCTGTTATATCGTCTTACCCGGTTGATATGCCTTTCAAAATCTCCATTATCGATCAGTTCTGCAAGAATATACTGATCGAGGGCGGGGACCGGGCATTCATAAAATCCCACTTCTTTATGGAAACGCTCTGTCAACGTCTCCGGAAGCACCATATAGGCCGCCCTTATGTAGGATCCTATCGTCATGGTAAATGTATTTACATAAATCACCTGGCCATTGTTGTCCATGGAAAATAAGGTTTCCTCGGGCTTCCGGCTGGGTGTGAATTCGGATTCAAAGTCATCTTCAATAATGACTGCACTGTTTTTTGCGCTCCATCTCAGATATTCCAGCTTTTTGGCCCCCGAGGCAGTAACCCCGCTCGGAAAGCTTCTGTAAGGCGATATATGAAGAACATCTACCTGGCTCTCCCAGAGGTCGCTGCTCTCGATCCCGTCGCTTCCAAGACGGAGCATTTTAATGTTTGCCCCGCCTGCTTTGTATACCTTCGCAATTTTCTGATAAGATGGACTTTCGATACCATAAAGTACATTTCTGCCCATCGCCTGCACGATAAGGCCATACAGATACTCGGCGCCCGCACCTATGATGATCTGCTCCGGGGAGGCTTTTATCCTCCGGCTTCTGTCCAGGTAGCGGGAAAGAACCTCCCGTAAAAACAGGACTCCTTTCATGGGGGATCTCTGCATGATCTCCTCTGCATGATCTGTCAGCACTCTCCGGACCGTTCTGGCATACAAAGCAGAAGAGATGACCGGAGGCTGCGATGCTTCAGGGCTCGTACCGTTCTGGATCTTTGATGATTCCGTCCGCGGGTTTTCCGCCCCGGTATTCCCTGTTCTATAATTCTCTGTTCTGATTTCCCCGATCTTCTGATCTTTCTGGTCCAGGCGGTCATAATACATGTCCCCGGCGTCAAAGGTCACATAGTATCCGCTCTTTTCCCTGGCCGTTATAAATCCTTCTTCGTCCAGCAGTTCGTAGGCATGCTCTACGGTTATTACGCTCACGCCCATACTTTCAGCCATGGAGCGCTTGGAGGGAATTTTGCTTCCCCGGACAAACCGGCCCTCCAGAATATCTTTTCTGACCTGCTCATAGATGAGCATATACATTTTATTTCGCATATCTGGTTATATAAAATATTTCAAAACTGATAGTTTTAATGGAACCAGTTCAATGATATAGTAAGTCAAACTTAAAAGTCAACAGGTTTTCACATCAGGAGGGGATTTTAATGAGCAGAGAAAGTATTACAAAATTAGCTTATGCAGGGCTTATGGCTGCCCTTTGTTATGTAGGATATGCAATATTTCCGGCCATCAATGCTTCCGGGACCAAAGTCCATGTGGGAAATGCCTTTGTCGTTCTGGGTGCTCTGCTGCTGGGCGGCCTTTACGGGGGGCTTGCCGGCGCGGTAGGCCTTTCTCTGGCGGATATTCTGGGCGGATATGCTGCATCCGCCCCGAGGACCTTTATCTGCAAGCTTGTGATCGGACTGATCGTCGGTCTCGTGGCACACCGGGCTGCCCGTATTTCGGAAAATCATTCCCATGCGTATATTATTAAGTGGTCCGCCATCGCTGCCATCGCCGGTCTTGGATTAAACTGTGTATTTGAACCGGCTCTCAAATATGTCTGGTTTACGCTTTTAACACCCAACCCGGACAAGGCAGCCTCGGCCATCGCCGCGCTGCTTGCGGTAACCACCTATACCACCATCATTAATGCCGTCATCAACTCTGTCGCAGGGGTGATCCTTTACAATGCACTGCGGCCGGCTCTGAAAAAAGCATCGATCCTGCCCGTCGTATCGGCAGGATGATCGAAATACTGATCGTAATAATTCGCTGAAAGGGGGAGGCAGATGCCTCCCCCTTTCATTCTGATATCTTCCAGGTAATTGCTTTAACCCACGCTAAACAGGCAGCCGCAAGCGCGTGCGTAGGTCTCCGCCATGCTGCCGGCCGTGCCGATGATGGTGAGGCCGGTAACCTGGTCGAAGGCGTCCGCAGCGATCGTCGTCACGCTCTCCGGGATATATACATACTTCAGATCGGGTGATCCCGCAAAGGCGCGCTCTCCGATCGCCACCGCGCCGTCGGGAATCCGGACAGCCCGGAACGCGCATCCGGCCAGCGCCCCTTCCCCGATCGTCTTTATGTCGGCAGGAAGGATGCAGTCATAGTCCGGCTGAGCGATCATTTCGTATGTCAGCAGCAGACCCTTATCGACCAGCACACGATACGGCTCCTTCCGATAGAACCAGGCGTCATAACCCTCGTCCGTAAAGTCGTCCCTGCTCCCTTCCAGCACGGCTTCCAGAAGCTTCGGCGTCGAGGAGAGGCTGAGGCTGGCAAGGCCGGGATTACCGGGGCAGACGAGATGCTCCAGATCAGGCGTATGGCTCAGATCCAGCCCGGTCAGCTCACAGTTGGAAAAGTAGAGATGCAAAAGATCCGCATTTCCGCCAAGATCCAGCTCCGTCAGCGGATTCTCGTTGCAGATCAGCGAGGTGAGTTCCGTGAAGTACTCGATACCGGTGAGCGACGCGATGCCGCAGTTGCTGCAACGGATCGCCGTTACTGCAGCGATCTCCCCGGGAGTAAGCCACTGCGTCATATTCGTGTCAATATTCTGGGCAACATAGTCACGGAAGCCAGGATCAGGGAAGTGCGTCTCGTCCACACTGATACATTCCGGGGTCAGAACTTCGGTCGCAGGATCAAGAAACAGAATGCCTCCGGGAGACCCGGTGTACTTGATGCCATTGGCCTCGGTGCTGGCCGTAAGTGTCTGCAGGCTGCCGGAAACGTCGTCCTCTCCGGCGGCTATTGTGGATGCAGGTACGACAGTCAGCAGCATGCAAAGTGTAAACAGCCAGCACAATAGTCTATACAGCGTTTTCATAGTGAACCTCCCTTTTATGAATCATTTAGACTTTTACCGATAAGTTCCGGATCCAGATCATTCTTTTCGATAATCACCCCTCGGGTCATGCAAAAGGTCCGTGTAAAGAATAAAATCTCTGATTATTAGTCCAGGCTGAGGTATGCGCCTTTCATGGGGGATACGGCGAGCTCGGAGAAGAGCCGCAGAACCCCGGTTTTATATTTGACCGGTTTCGGTTTCCAGGTCTTTTTCCGCTCTGCGAGAACCTCATCTATCTCCTCAGGGGTACAGGGTCTTCCATGGATCCCCACGATCTCCAGAGCACGCTCTTTTACATCAAGACGGATCAGATCGCCCTCCTCGACAAGGGCAATGGGGCCGCCGGCCTGGGCTTCGGGGCTGACATGGCCGATCACGGGTCCTGTGGAAGCGCCGGAAAACCGTCCGTCTGTGATCAGGGCGATGCTGCGGCCCAGCTCTTTATCCGACGAGATCGCCTCCGAGGTGTAAAACATTTCCGGCATGCCAGAGCCTTTGGGACCTTCATACCGGATAAATACAGCATCTCCCGGCTGTACTCTGTGATGAAGGATGGCATCGATGCACTCTTCCTCGCTGTCAAAGGGACGGGCCTTCAGAACTGCCGAAAACATTTCCTTCGGACAGGCTGTATGCTTGATCACCGCCCCTTCCGGTGCAAGGTTTCCCTTAAGGATCGCGATCGAGCCGTCCGTACCGATGGCTTTGTCATACGGACGGATAATGTCTTCCTTTTTGATCTCTGTGCCGTATCTTTTATTGGCTTCGTCCAGCCATTTCTGACATCTCTCGTAAAAACCGTTTTCTTTTAATTCCTTCAGGTTTTCTCCAAGTGTTTTACCGGTAACGGTCATCACATCGAGATGCAGTACTTCTTTGATCTCTTCCATGATGGCTGGTACACCGCCGGCATAATAGAAAAATTCCGCAGGCCATCTTCCGGCAGGCCTTACATCCAGCAGGTAGTGAGCTCCTCTGTGCAGACGGTCAAAGGTTTCACCAGACAGTTCGATCCCATATTCATGCGCAAGAGCCGGAATATGCAGAAGCGCATTGGTGGATCCGGAAATCGCGGCGTGCACCAGGATCGCATTTTCGAAGCTTTCGTATGTTACGATATCCTTCGGGCGCATGTTTTCCATATAGGCGAGCTTTACTGCCTGTTCCCCCGCCCTTCTGGCATAAGACAGAAGGTCCGGACTTGTCGCCGGAAGAAGAGCGCTGCCCGGAAGGGTGAGCCCCAGAGCCTCCGCTACGATCTGCATGGTAGAGGCTGTTCCGATAAAGGAACAGGCGCCGCAGCTCGGGCAGGCATTTTCCTTGGCCCAGCAGAACCGTGCCTCGTCGATCTCTCCCCTCTCATACTGGGCGCTGTACATGCCCAGCTGCTCCAGGGTCAGCATCTCGGGACCGGCTGCCATGGTTCCTCCTGTCACCATAACAGACGGGATATTAACTCTTGCCATTCCGATCAGGTTTCCCGGCATTCCCTTGTCGCAGCTTGCGATATATACGCCTGCGTCAAAGGGTGTGGCATTTGCCTGGATCTCGATCATGTTCGCAATCATTTCCCGGCTTGCCAGGGAATAGTTGATGCCGTCCGTCCCCTGACTCTCCCCGTCACACATATCCGTACAGAAATACCGGGCTCCGTGACCGCCTGCCTTTTCGATTCCCTCCCGCGCTGCCTCCACCAGCTTATCAAGATGTCCACTTCCCGGATGGCTGTCGCCAAAGGTACTTTCGATAAAAATCTGTGCCCGGTCAAGATCCGATGGTTTCCATCCGGTGCCGATCCTGAGCGGGTCCAGCTCCGGAGACAATTTCCGCATTTTCTGACTGATCAGGCCTGCGTTTCTCTGCTTTGTACTTTGTTCATTCATGATTCCTGTGCCTCCTCCCTGTTATGAATTATTCATTTTCTCTGCACGGGGCATTTACTGCGCCAATAATGGTAGATTTGAAACGTAGTTTCAAACTAACCGGTACATTGATCCTATATCCTTTCATCCAGCGAATCCCCGGCTTCCGAAGATTTTCCGTCAAATT
>CACZPF010000369.1 GCA_902782975.1 uncultured Lachnospiraceae bacterium | reverse complement strand
TAATCACATACCCGCCCCCGAAGGTGAAAGCGCTGAGATAGAGGGTGGAGAGAAAAATCTTCAGCAGGCGATTTCGCTTTTTCAAAGCAATACTCCTCTCTTTTTGATATTCCGGAGAAAAGAAAACTCAGATTATTCCATCAGATATTGCCAATATGATTTTGACAACATCGGAATTATAATAGAAATATTACAGAAACACAATATGCAAGCAACCCAAATAGCAGGTGAAAAACTTAGTAGTCATGAGAAAAGACCCGCTTCCATGTTAAACCGGAGGCGTGCCTTTTCTCATTTCGTATTATTCTGTCAGAGTAAGAAAAACATTTTCCCGTTTAACTTATTCTTCTGCAAAACTTTCTTTATGCTTTATGCTTCGGTATATTGTGAGCACGATACTTGCCAGGCCTGCAATAAGGAATAAGAGCGAAAGGGGACTTGTTAAAAACGGCAAAAAGCTTCCATCGCTGTACATCATGGCTCGGCGAAGATTCTGTTCTGCCATAAAACCAATGAGCATGCCTATGATGAACGGCTGTGCTTTCAGATTCCATTTTTTCATGAAAAATCCGATAATACCAAATACAAGCATAAGGGTCATATCCGAGGTGCTCCGGTTCAGACCATACACACCGAGCATGCAGAGAAAACCAACGACGGGAAAGAGAATATGCTTTGGAATTTTCAGCATCTTGACAAAAACGCCAACAGAGAAGTAGTTTGCAATCAGCATGATGACGTTTGCAATCAACATGGCAACGAAGATAAAATAAATCGTGTCCCCGTTATTGGTGAACATCAGAGGCCCGGGTTGGACCCCTTTCATAGTAAAAGCGCTAAGCAGCAATGCCGTTACAGCATCTCCGGGAATACCGAGGGACAGAAGAGGAATCATTGCTCCACCGATAGCTGCATTATTTGCTGTTTCAGAAGCGATAATCCCCGCATTACAGCCCGTACCGAATTCCTCCGGATGTTTGCTGAGTTTCTTTGCTGCATTATAACTCATGATGGAAGCAAGAGCTCCTCCTATTCCAGGAAGAATTCCGATAAGAATGCCAATTACAGAAGAAACCAGTAAATTCCATTTTTCTGCCCAGAATTCTGCAAAACTGAATCCAAAGCCATGCATTTTTGTAACACGAACATTGGTTTCGGAAATAGTCTGTCGCTTTTTCTGATCCGCCAGAATGAAAATCTCTGAAATAGCAAATATACCGATCAAAACAACGGTGGAGTTGATTCCAGTTTCCAATGAACGAATCCCAAAAGTAAAACGTGGATAGCTGTCGATGGGAGCCGGACCTATCATTGCAGTCAAAATACCGAACAGACCGGAAATAACACCTTTTGTTACGTCCTTAGCTGACATGGTTACGATCATGCTGAGTGCAAAGAAAGCAAGGGAGAAATACTCAAAAGATCCAAATTTCAGTGCTATCTTTGCCAATGCAGGTGCTATGAGGATCAGTGCAATAATACTGAGTCCTCCGCCTAAAAAAGATGAGGAGATTCCAAGGCCGAGAGCTTTAGCAGCCTGCCCTTTTTTTGCCATTGGATGCCCGTCCATCGTTGTCATAACCGATGCAGCTGTCCCCGGGATATTCAGAAGTATAGCCGAAATCAGACCTCCGGAAAAACCTCCTATATATAGGCCAAGAAGTAATGAAAGGCTGGGAAACATTTTCATGGCAAATGTTATCGGTAAAAACAGTGCAACAGCCATTGTGGTGGAGAGGCCGGGAATTGCGCCAAAAACAAGGCCGAGCAGAACACCGCCTATAATCAGCAGCAAATTTATGATGTCCATGCTGGAAATCGCTGCTGCAAAATTTGCTAACATGTCATATCCTCCCCGTCAGAATTTAGGCCAAAGAGGAAGCCGTACCTTCAACCCATATCGAAAGGCGTAACAGATTATAATTGAAAGTACAATTCCCAGTCCAATCTGCAAAAGAACACGTTTTGTGGTTCGCATATTCGGATCGTCCAGAAGGTTAAACATGATTCCGAGGAAAAGAGACCCAATAATTACAAATCCAATTTTCTTGCAGTACTGTGCCGCAAACAGAAGGAGCAAAGCAGTCACAAGAAACTTCCAGGGAATATGAATAAAACGTTCCGGTTCTTCCCCATGCAGGTCATGGAAAAGATTTATCACTGCAGCAATCACAAGCATCAGAATGATTGCTCTTGGAACGGTTGTTGCGGATATTAACCCGATATTATCTGTTTTCCGTATAGAAAATGTCTGCCAGAAAAATGCGGCAGCAAGAATCAGATAGATGGCTGATGGAAGAGCTTTTCTGATTTTTCCCATAATGATCTCCTATCGAATACCGCGTTGCAGATGCAGTGTCTGGATAAAAGGATCTAATGCCGGTTTCTGATACGGGGTTATAATCGGGTCTCTCGGAAGAAGCCTTCCATCACTGATGTTCTTTCGGTCTTCTCCGTACAACTCGGCAATCAGTTTTTGCTCAAGGTCCATCCGAATATCCTGATATGCCTCATCGTCGATTAGGTTGTTCATTTCATCCGGGTCATTCACAATATCAAACAGTTGAGAAACATGGTCTTTAAGATAGTAGATCAGTTTCATTTTGTCCGTTCGTATCATACGCGTAGCACGATGGTCATCCCACAGCTCACCGAATGTATAATCACGTTTTTTACTGTCCAATACGGACATCCCATCTACAAAATCAGGGATCTTCAGATCACACAGTTCCAGAAGTGTAGGATATACATCCCTTAATTCCACAATACGATCGTCAATTACTCCGTAATCAAATCCCATATCTCTGGGGAGGTTTAATATAAAAGGAATCCGTACGGAATTTTCATACATGAGGAATTTTCCGTAAAGACCGTGTTGACCGAGCATTTCTCCATGGTCAGCAGTTATCAGAATAATGGTGTCATCCAGAACGCGCTGCTCCCGAAGTGTCCCTATCACGGTTCGAATCTGATGATCAATAAATGTGCAGGAAGCAAAATAACCCCGCTTGGCTATATCTGTCATACGCTTGGTATTAAACTGATCATATATATCGTGATAATGATTATATCCGGCAGGCCTGCATTCCGGTGGTTCTTTTGCCCAAGGTGCATATGGCGGTGCTGTAAATTCAATATCGTTATACATATCAAGGTATGCCTGCGGAGGAGTAATGGGAGGATGCGGTGCAGCAAAACTCATGTACCAGAAACATGGTTTAGTCGGATCACGACGCATGATGGTTTCACACATCTGTCTTGCTGTCCATGCTGTCTGATGGAGTTCTTCGGGTAGAGGATAAGGACGATAGATGTAGTAGTTGTTTGACATCCCATGGCAGTTTTCCAGCCCGGCGTAGCCTTTGTGCATAACAAAACGTTCATAGTCATCCTGCATCATTCCGCCCAGGTGCCTGCCTTCTTCATTGAGAAGTACGTCATCAAATCCGCACCGATCTCTTTGTGGATAAATATGAAGCTTGCCTACACAGTAGGCCTGGTACCCTTGATTCCGAAAAGTCTGAGCCAGAGGGGTAATCCCCTCCGGCATGGGCAGACTTTCGTTAAAGATACGGTCTCCGTGTTTACGGGCGCAGACACCTGTCATGAGCTCTCGTCTGGCAGGAATACACACCGGCGTTGCGCTGATTGCATTCGAATAGCGGATACCGGTTCGAGCAAGCACATCCAGGCTGGGGGTCAAAATCTCTGTGTTGCCTGCACATCCGAGATAATTACCTGACCACTGATCAACAGTGATCAGCATGACATTCTTCTGCTTTGCCATATCAGTTTCCTTTCAGGACATCTTCAAACTGTTTATAATCCTCATATGCATTCTGAAGCATAGTCAGAGAAGCTTCCGGGTTGTTGTAAGAGGGTTCAACAAAGTAAACGGCAAACGCTTCTTTGCAAGCAGGATTTTCAATCGCCTTTTCACAGGCATCTGCAAAGATGTTTACAATTTCTGCATCGGTCTCGGGCGGGAAGGCAAAGTAGAAAATTTTGTCCATTGTGATGTCATAACCCTGCTCTTTAAAGGTTGGAACATCAGGGAAGAAGGCATTACGTTCTTCTGACATTACACCCAGTGAAAGAAAGTCACCGGACTCAATGTACTGGCTAATAGAACCGTACTGACTGAAGAATATATCAATACGTCCGGCAAGCATATCGGTAATACGTTCACTGGCATTCTGGGAGTCAACATATTTAAAGTTTGCACCGATTGCCTTCTCAAAAAGAAGACAGGCCAAATGTGCATAGCTGCCCTGATTAACACTGGCAATAATTTCTTCACCGGCCAGTGCTCTTGCGATAAAATCATCTATTCCGGAAAACTTCTTTGCAGGAATAACCAGTGTTGATGTAGCGTCTACTACAGGAACACAGCAAACCGTCTGATCAAGTGCTCCGATATCTGTTTTTCCGCAGATCTGAGTAAGCAGAGAAGATGCATGGAAAAACTCGACTACATAACCGTCATTTTCGGCGTTGAAAACTTCACGGGTTCCTTCGATTGCACTGTTCTTATTGTTGATGTTAAGCGGAACGCCAAGCTCATCCTTCATATATTCAGCAAGGATTCTGGCATAAGCGTCTGTGTCACCACCGGCTTTTGCGCTGACAACAATGTCAATTGCACCGTCCGGATACTTTTCCGCTAATGCTGTAACTGGCATCATGCAGGCCAAAATTAAAGCGACCGCAAGGATACGAATCAGGGTTTTCTTCATTTGTTTTTCCTCCTATAATTTTTGGGTTCTACCCTAATATGCTTTTATTATAGGAGATTGGATTATTTTGGTCAATCAAAACAAAATTACTCTTTTTCGAAACAAAGTTCGGAGAGAAAATTTGTGTTAATAACCAAAAACTCATTGCCAGCTTCAGATCGCAAAAAAGATAACAGCCGCTATGACTGTTATCTTATGATTATGCGAATTATACTATTCCTTTAAGAGTGCAGTTTTCTTTACGATGATGCGATGTTCTTCCCTTGAAGTCTGATATGTTTCGTCCATCATAGAGGCTAATGTGTAATACAGCGTTTCTATCATACAGAGCATCGGAATGCGAAATGAAAAGTTATTTTCATGCAAGTTTGTCCATGAGTGAAAAGGGGCCAGATATATATCCGTATATTTGGCAAACGGAGTTTCTATAAAATTGGATAATCCCACGATTTTCCCTCCATTCCCGTGAATCCTTTCGCATACATCAAGTATATTTCTGTTTACACCGGATTGTGATATCGCTATTACAGCATCCGATGCTCTGGCTCTCTCCGCAACAAGAATCTGGTAATGCTGCTCATCAACACATGTGCAATTCAATCCGAGACGAAAAAGATAATCATAAAGCTCTCTAGCAAGTATTCCGCTGGTGCCTATACCCATCACATAGACATGTTCTGCTTTCACCAGCAGGTCAGCTGCACGGTTAAAGGTTTCCTGCTTCAAGGTTTCCATACCTTCATTCAGTGCTGTACAGTTTGTTTGACTGACCCATTGAAATATCTCTGCATTCTGCAGGGCATCGGTCCTCTCTTGTCCTTCTTTCTTACTGATTGGATTCACTCCCTCTGAGGCAAGTGAGAGTTTAAAAGATCGGAAACCGTCAAATCCAAGTTTTTTTGTAGCTCCGATGATAGTAGAAGGCGCTATCCCAAGTAAATCTGCTATTTCTGCGATCGGTTTTTCGATTATGCTCTTTGGGGAATGGATCGTCATATCTGCGAACAGTTTTTCACTTGTGGTCAACATATCATAACAATGATATATCTGTTTTAAGCAGCTTTTCATATGATATTATCTCCATATAATTAATAGGGGTTAAGAAATTAACTCATTTCAATCTGGCCCGTTCTCTCTGTTCTGCTCGTAAAATAATTGCCAGACGAGGAGCCGCATATTCAAAAAGAATTTTGAATGAACTGCAAAAGTAGTTATGGGGTCCATTCTCTGCCATGACCCAATCATTTTTGCAGCCACCATTACAGATTGATCGCCAGGAACACACAGAGCAATCGTCTGGTTTCTCAGTGCCCCATTTCATGAAACGCATAGCATTTTTACTCTGCAGCATTTCTTTAAGACTCTTTTCGCCGAGTCTGCCGAGTTTCCACTCGTCCAGGCAAAAGAAATCACAGGGGTAGACGGTTCCGTCTCCTTCTACAACGAAGTATGTCCCACATTGTCCACATGTAGAGCATGTGCTTGCGCCGTCTCCAATAAGAATATGGATATAGTCATCAAAAAGGCGGATACTGTGATATTTCCCACGTTCCCAATCCCAATACCATAGGTCAAACAGCTGACAGAGAAACCTTCCGTAAGCATCTGGCTTTAATGACCATGGCCTGCTGCCGTGCTCTTCTCCCATAGGGTCAAGACATGCTATAAACTGCATATAATCGAATCCCATTTTTTTCAGAGAATTATAAGCTTTCGTCGGACTGTGGGCACATTGGGCAGTCACAACGCACAATGCATTGTAATGAACCTTATGTTTTTTGAGTAAGTCTAAGTTCTTAATAATTTGGTTCCAGGTTGATTTGCCGTTTGCATCGAACCGATTGGCATTGTGAAGGTCTGGGAAACCGTCCAAAGAGATCCCTACAAGATAGTTTTCTTCATGAAAAAATTTTGCCCACTCTTCATTAAGAAGTGTTCCATTAGTCTGGATAGAAAAACTGATCTGCACATGAGCAGGCTTTAGATCCTTTGCCCGTTCGGTAAACTTCCTGAAAAAATCCAGACCGGCTACCGTAGGTTCACCACCCTGAAAAGCAAACGTTACAACACCCCGATCACTCACAGTGATGTAAGCTTCCTTCAGTAGGGTTTCTACAGTTTCATTCTCCATGACCCCCATACTAGCAATATCTCTGTTAGATGCCTCATCTGCATAAAAACAGTACCGGCAGCGGAGATTGCAGAGGCTGGAAGCCGGCTTGATTAAAAAATTTACCGATTTCATTAATCTGATTCCTCCGTAATAGTTACAGGTACACAATTGCTACTACATTCTTTCTTGCTATATTTTATGATAAATATATCATTATTTCAAGAGAATATAAAAAAGATCCGTCTGATCTGACCAGACGGATCCACGGTTATGCCGGTTTCTTACTTCAGATTGAGTGTGAAGAAGGTGGAAGCTCCGTATACCACTTCATTGCGGATATCCATATCCTCAGAGTAGAAGCCGTAGGAGTGAGAATTACCTGTGCCCATAATCACGTCACAGCCGAAGGTGTCAGCCATATACTGGGAAGCGACAGGGTCAACCACCTCGTCATCGGCGGCGTAGATCACCAGCATGGGTCCCTCATAGGCTTCAGCTGCGTCGTCAACGATAGCGGGGTAGGAATATCTGTTCATGTCCTCATTCCACTCTTTGCTCAGGTCCAGATTCTGACCATACATGGTGGTGTAGGGGAAGTGGCCATCGGTTTCAAACGCTGCCAGAGCTTCTGCCGCCATTTCCTCACCAAGCATCTTCGTGAGGTCAAAGCTTACAGCCGGTGCGAGAACGACAGCTGCATCCGGGAGGAATCCTTCATTGAGCAGCTCAACGATGATACGGCCGCCCATGGAATAGCCGAACACACCTACCGTGGTGACAGGCAGATTTGCCTTCGCATAATCAACCGCAGCCAGCACGTCAGCCTTCATGTTGGTCAGTGTGTTGCTGGTGAAGGGCTCAGTGCTTGCACCGCAGCCGGGAAAGTCCATTCTCAGCGATGCGATGCCCTGGTTGGCCAGTGCTCTGGCTGTGTCAATGTAGCCGCTGCCTTCATCCCGGTTGCCGCCGTGACCATGTGCCATGATAACAATGGGGTAGCTTTCCACATCATCCGGAACCGTCAGCGTCGCAGGCACCTGCACACCGCGGCTTTCATAGGTGATTTCTGTTTCCGCAGCCATCGCGTTCACAGCCGTCATCATGACCAGCAGAGCAACCATTACTACAAAGAGCTTTTTCATTAGAGTCTTCCTCCTTAAATATTTCTTGCGATATATGTCGCAAAAAAACAATATCATGAAATAATGGCCTTGTCAATGGTTATCTTTCAGTGTGCTCATCCAGAAACGCTTTAATATGGGTCAGATAATCCGGCGCCTCGTCGTATACGCCGTGTCCGTATCCCTCATAAATAAAG
>CACZPF010000368.1 GCA_902782975.1 uncultured Lachnospiraceae bacterium | reverse complement strand
GCTGGATTATAATCTGAACAATCAGTGGGACCTTCTGGCGCGTGTAGAGAAAAAGGAAAAGCTCGAGATCCTTGTAAATGCTCTCTGCACACCTTCCTGTAAAAGACGTGGAGACCACTATAAAAATATAGCACTCAACCAGCGCATCATTCTGGAAAACCGGAAACGGCCGGCAAGTGCACAGAAACCCATCATTCCCTGGAAATGCGAATACGGAGACCAGAACTGCATCTATACGATCCAGGACTATCCGACCTTTGTATCTCCGGAACAGATCTGGCGGGATTACCTTCCGAAAGGAATCAATAATTTTAAGATAGAAGGGCGGACAGGCAATCTGTTTTCTCTGATCGAAACATACAGCTTCTACATGCTGAAACCGGAAAAAGCAGGGGAGGCTCGGCTTCTTCTGTACCGGAACCTGGAGCAGGCCAGAGTCGTGACTGTAGGAAAGCCCCGTCCGGGAAGATGGCCATAATATGGTGCAGGTAAAAACCTGACGAAAGGCTGAAGAAGAGTATGTTAATGAAGAAATGGCTTCAGATATTACGTTTTGACGGATTCAGATACAGCAGGATACTTTGTTAACGTTGTACTTATAATAAGGATATATGACCATGGATGAGAATAAGATTTACTGGCACCTGCCGGGGTTCTGCTACTTTTTTTATCTTAATCAGGTGACGATACGCCTGATGAAGGATTATCCGGATAAATTTATGGATAATTACGAAGTGGGAAGTGTGTACGGTACCTTTCCCGGCGCCATCTGGAACGGGGGAAGAGCCGTATTCGGCCTGACAGGCAAAGGAGATATGCAGAAGATCATATCCACCTACAACAGGATGGGCGTCCCTGTCCGTTTTACCTGGACAAATTCGCTTATAGAGGAAGAACACCTGAATGATACATACTGCAACCTGATCATGCGGATAGCGGATAACGGACAGAATCAGGTGCTTGTAAACAGGCAGATCCTGGAGGATTATCTGAGAGAAAAGTATCCCGGGTTTAAATTTATTTCATCGACGACTAAACGGATCACATCCTTCCCAGAGGTGGAAGAAGAGCTGAAGAAGGGATATTTTCTGGTTGTCCTTGACTATGATCTGAATCATGACCAGAATGCGCTCGAAGCACTGAAGCCTTATGCCGGACAGGTCGAGATACTGGTGGACGAGATATGTTTCCCGAATTGTCCAAAGCGAAAGCAGCATTATGAAGATGAGTCCCGGACTCAGCTGGAATTCGAAAAGGGAACGGTTTTCCCCTGTCCAAACCGCACACAGAAACCGTCTTTTTCCGAATGCCGGAAAAGGCCTGCATTTATCGCAAAAGAAGAACTGGATGACTATGTGAAGATGGGTTATCACAATTTTAAGCTGGTGGGAAGAGGACTTCCCCTGGAGATGGTGAAGGAGTCCTATCTATATTACCTTGTTAAGGATTCCGACCGGGAATTTATTCGAAAGAAGATGGACCAGACCCTCAGCCGTCTCACGGCGAAACGGTAAGGAAATACGGATCGGGAACGATCTTTCTGTTAAGAAGGGAGGCAGACAATGGTAAAGAAAATACTGGCACGGATACTGGCTGTCGTTCTGGCGGCCGCAATGACAGGAGGAGTGCAGATGGAGGTTTACCCGGCAGCATATGTGGATACATCATCCTATGAAAGTCCGGCAGAAGTATATAAGGATCTTTTTAAGATCGGCGTGGCGGTGCAGGCCATAGACCACTGGAATGATCCCACGGCAGAGATCGGAAATGCAGCCAAAGAGGAACTGATCAACAAAAGCTTTAACAGTATGACATTTGGCAATGAACTGAAGCCTGCCTATAATTTCGATCCCCAGTCCCCGACCCTGTTTACCGTTGACCGGGCGGCGGAGGAACTTCTGACCTATGCAAAAAATAACGGCCTTCCGGTCCGCGGCCATGTACTCGTATGGCACAGCCAGGTCGACCCGGCCATATTTGCGCGGGACTACATGCCCTTATCAAACGGAAGGCCCACCCGTGACGATAAGGCTGTTCTGGACGAAGAATGCCTGGTTGGTCCGGATGTTCTTATTGAACGGTTGAAAACGTACATATACGGAGCCGTGGAATATACATATTCCCACGGGTATGCCGATGTGATCTATGCCTGGGATGTGGTAAACGAAGCGTCCGAAGAAAAGGAACCCGACGGTTTTCGCCGGAGCCTGTGGTATAAGATCATCGGACCTGAATTCCTGTATTACAGCTTCCTTTTTGCCAGAGAAGCCGTCAATAAATATTCTGTAGAATATGCAGGGGACTATGGCCTTGACCCGCAAACCGATGATCTTTCTCCGATTCAGCCGCTGCTGTTTTACAATGATTATAATGAGTGGTACGAATCCCGCTGCAGCGCTATTATCCGCTTCCTCACAGAAGATGTATATAACAAAGATCATACAATGATAGAGAGCGATGCCATCGCCCCCGACGGCGACGGTACCATATTCGGCGACGGTCTTCTGGACGGGATCGGCATGCAGGGACATCTTAATGATACCCAGAATCTTGATCAGTATATGCGGGCTCTGGAAAAATACAACGAT
>CACZPF010000367.1 GCA_902782975.1 uncultured Lachnospiraceae bacterium | reverse complement strand
TAGGCTCAGACAGTGCTCAGGCACCTGCAGCTATGCTCGCATTTTCTGTGCCTCCTGCCAAGGGTCTGCCGTCTCTATGGACAATTCATGCCGGGCTGTTCGATGGCAAAAGCTAAACTTAATGACATTGGAACGGTTCCCTGTCTCTTTTGAATATGCTATAATGGGTATCAGTAATATTACATATTCAGGTATTTGCAAACCTCTCTTATCTGATCGCGTTTTTGCAATTACCTGGAAACTGCGCATTTACAGAAAGGAAGGATCTTATGAAAAAAAGATATCTGGCTCTTTTTCTTACGGGGATCGTAACATTAGGAACATTATTTCCAGGTTCCGCACTGGCAGAAGCCGATGATTCCGGTCTCACCCTGAAGCAGGTCGTTGTCCTCAGCCGTCACAATATCCGTTCGCCACTTTCCGAAAAAGGATCCATGATCGGTGAGATCACGCCTCATGAGTGGTTTCCCTGGACTTCCCGGACCGGAGAGCTTTCCCTTAAAGGAGCGATGCTCGAAACAACCATGGGACAGTATTTCCGGCTCTGGCTTGAAGACGAAGGCCTGTTTCCGGAAAACTATATTCCCGAAGATGGTGTCGTTCGTTTTTATGCTAACGGTCTCCAGCGTACCCAGGCTACCGCACATTACTTTTCAACCGGTCTGCTGCCGGTATGCGTTGTTCCCATAGAGCGTCACGGAGAGTACAACGAAGCAGATAATACCTTTCTTCCAAAGATCAATTATATGACCGATGAATATGCCATGGATATTCTGGACGAAATTGCCGAAAGAGGCGGTCAGGACGGCCTTTCCGGTTACAGAAGATCCCTGGACGAATCGTTTAACCTGATCGCGGATGTCACAGACATGAACGAGAGCGAAATATATACCAGCGGAAAATATGGAGATTTTCTGGCAGACGACATCTCCATCCTTCTTGAAGAAGGCAGTGAACCTGCCATGACCGGCACCATCAAAACCGCAACTTCCCTCGCCGATGCACTGGTACTGCAGTATTATGAAGAGCCGGACGACTTAAAAGCCGCTTTCGGCCATGAGCTGTCCTTTGAGGACTGGCAGAAAATAGGCACCGTTCTTTCCACTTATGAGACGATCCTGTTTACCTCCCCTCTTCTGGCCGCAAACCTTGCTCACCCGATCATGGAAGAAGTCTATAAGGAGCTGAACACAGAGGGCCGGGCATTTTCTTTCCTCTGCGGACATGATTCTACCATCACAAGCTTTCTGGCAGCTCTTGGCGTGAAGAATTACGCGCCTCTTCCCAATGCCGTTGAACCGACGACTCCCATCGGAATAAAACTCGTATTTGAGCGCTGGGTCGATCAGGAGGATGTGTCATTTTTCAAGGTCGTCCTTGTATACCAGAGTGCCGATCAGCTTCGTTCCATTCAGCCGCTTTCTCTGGAAGTCCCGCCCATGATCGTTCCTGTTTTCTTTGAAGGAATAGAAACTGACGAAAACGGCATGATCGCGGAAGCAGATCTTATGGACCTTCTGAACGAAAAAATCAATTACCTGTATGAAATAGAAGAAACTTACGCTTTAGAAGAGGAAGAAGCTGCGTAATCATAAAATCGAATGAGGGAGGGATGCATAAAGCGTCCCTCCCTCATTCGATTTTTATACTATTTCATATTCAAATTTTGCTTCCCCATTTACAGGCGAGATCCGGCTGTAATCAAAATGGATCCGGATTTTACCGGAATGTCCGGAAAAAGCGGATGAACCGCCGGACACCTCCTTTCCGATGAGTTCAGCATCAAACTCCTCTTCTGCTGTCATCCGACGGCTGGCGTGCACATGAAGACAATAATCAAACCGAACCATCTCAAGGATATGGTCCTGCATATCCTGGTGGAAGTTTTGCCGGATAGAGGCCTCTCTTATGTTCTCCGCTGCTTTTTTCTTTATAAAATCACAGAAGACCGAATATTTCATCTGAACCGATGGGTGTTTTTCATCCAGCCCGCGCTCTTTATAATAATCCGCCAGTTCCAGAAACATGGCAAAAGCATCTTCAAACAAGGGTTCGGCCAGCGGAAGTGTTCTTCGAAAGCCCTGCGAATTGACAAACTCTTCGACCCGGTCGCTTACACGGTGCAGGATCTGAAGCTCTTCATAAGAGATCCACCTGGTCTTCAGCACCTCATAAGGCGCTGCCCCCGAACAGACAAGTCCGTACTCCTCTCTTCTGTCATAAAGCTCTGTCCCTTTTAATAGCTTCAAAAAACCGAGCTGCAGCTGATGCGGCCGCATGGCATAGACCGTGTTGAACGATTTACGGAAGCTCTCAAAATCTTCAAAGGGGAGCCCTGCAATGAGATCCAGATGAAGATTGATATTCTGCGCTTTGATAAGTGCATCCATCATCTGCTTTATTTTATAAAGATCCGGATTTCGATGCACGGCGGCCAGCGTCTGCCGGTTTGCCGACTGGACCCCGATCTCCATCTGGATCAGTCCCGGGCGGAATTTCTTTAACAATTCCAACTCCTCTGGTATTATACGGTCAGCCTCGATCTCAAAATGAAAATTTGTTGTACCGTTATCGTGAAGACAGATATAGTTCCAGATCCGCATGGCAAAATCAGGGTCCGCATTAAATGTACGATCTATAAATTTGACCTGCTTCACTTTCTGATCGATAAAAAACTGAAGCTCTTTTTCTACGGTCTTTACATCTCTGTAACGGATCCCCTTTTCGCGTCCGGACAGACAATACGCGCATCCGAAAGGACAGCCCCGGCTCGCTTCATAATACAGGATCCGGTTGTCAAACAAAGACAGATCATGATAAAGGAAAGGAATGTCATCCATCTTTACCGGCGCGGAGAGGCCGGTATTGATCACCTGTCCATCTACACAAAACGCAATTCCTTTCGTGTCCCGGAGCCGGTCAAGGGGGATTTTTCCAGCAGACTTCCTTTTTCTGCAGGAATCCTCTTTATACGGATCCTCTTTATACGAATCCTCTTTTTGCGATCCTTCTTTAAGAGGCTTCCCCGTCTGAGGTCCTTCTTTTTGAAGTTCTTCTGAGAGTATCCCGGCAAGTCTTGTAAATACTTCTTCGCCCTCACCCAGCATGCAGAGATCCGCTCCATCACCCAGAAGAAAAGACTCCGGATAATAGGTTGCTTCCGGACCGCCTGCCCACAGTGCGATCCTGTCCTCTTTTACCAGCCGGATATCCCGGATCAGGCGATGTACCCTGTCGACATTCCATATGTAGGTGGAAAACCCGATCACATCCACGTCATGAGAAAGAATCCCGGCAAGCACATCCTGATACCGGTCATTGATCGTATATTCGGCCAGGGTGATCTGCATCTTTTCACCCAGATTCTTCTCTGCGAAAGCCTTCAGGCTGTAGATAGCCGGACAGGTATGAATATATTTTGCGTTTACAGCCGCAAGAAGTATCTTTAACATGTTATATCGCTGCTTTCCGTGGTTTGAATGGTTTTTTTACTGCAAGCCGCAGTCCTGCCCTCCGGATGTTTCCCTCTGTATGATGCTTCATGATCATATGCCAGCATACGGCGGTATAGACAGCAGTGATCAGCCAGGTAACAGGATCACAGGAACAGGCAAGAAGATAACTGTGAAAGCGCATGGCAGCGACAGCCAGAAAAAACCTGCAGATAAATTCCACTACGCCGCCCATGGTCGGAAACAAAGCATAGCCGCACCCCTGCATGGAATTGCGGAAAATGAAAATACATCCGAGCGGAATGAAAAACGCCGCACAGAAAAACAGATACGTGCGCCCCCAGGAAAGCATTTCGGCAATATCGGTCCCGCCGGCAAAGAACAGATGCATGGCCGGTTTAAGCAGGAGAGGCGCGATCAATCCTGCAGCCATCCCATATACCACGTCGATCATGATCGCTGCTCTGATACCTTGTTTCAGCCTGTCCCAGTCATCCTTCCCATAGTTCTGCCCGCTGTAAGCTGCCATGGTCGGCCCGAGAGCCGCGAATCCCTGCGTCAGAACATTCATCAGTTTGCAGCTTGCGGTATAGGAAGCCACCGCCGTGGAACCGAACAGATTGACCGCTGTCTGCATGACCATCGTTCCGGAAGAGGTTATGGCAAACTGAAGAGCCATGGGGACACCAAGCCGCAGCTGATGGGCTGTCTCTTCCCGGGTAATATGCCATTCTCCCTTCTGCGGGCAAAGAACTCTCACACTGTGAAAGATATAAATAAAGCAGAGCACCGCAGCCGTCATCTGGGAAATGACAGTCGCCAGTGCAGCTCCAGCCACACCCAGATGAAACACCAGAACCATCACAAGATCCAGCAGAATATTAAAACCCGCAGAAAAAATCAGAAAGTACAGGGGTACCCGGCTGTTGCCGATCGCTCTTAAGAAAGAGGCTGCCATATTGTAAAAGAAGCTCCCTGTAAGTCCCAGAAAAATGATCATCAGATACGTGTGCGCATCCGAATAAATATCTTCAGGTGTATTCATCAGCCTGAGAACAGGTGTAATGATCAGTGAACTGACAACCGTCAGGCCGATACAGATCAGAGCACCGAGAAGCATGCCGTTTGCCACACTTTGCCTGACCTTCTTCAGATTCCCTGCGCCGTAGCTCTGGGAAGTAAGAATCGAAAAGCCCGAGCTTAATCCCATGGCGATCCCAAGTATCAGGAACATGACCGTTCCGGTACTGCCGACCGCCGCCAGAGCGCCGGTACCTACAAACCGTCCGACGATCACAGTATCAGCCATATTGTAAAACTGCTGGAAGAGATTTCCCAGTACGACCGGTATCATAAATCTGAGAAGAACCTTAAGAGGGCTCCCCTTCGTCATATCCATTTCCATTCAATAATCTCCATTCATGTAAGATGGAAGTCCGCCCCATTTACACAGACTGCCTTTAATCAAAGTCCAGGAAGCTATCTTAACACGAATGTTCAGATTGTCAACCACATATTTTGACCTTTTCAATATTATTTTTCCGGACCGCAAAAAACAGGGGAACCCTTGGTAAAATAAGGATTTTTACGTCCCGGCAGCTTCAAAATGAACATCAAAATTCTGTACTTCTGCCGCTTTTCATCCCCTGTACTGACCGGGCGTGACCCCCTTAAAGCGCTTAAATATCCGGATAAAATAGCTCAGGTCATTAAACCCGCAGTTCATGGCCACTTCTGTCACAGGCTCGTCTGTGGTAGAAAGCGCATAGCAGGCATATTCGATCCGCTGCAGGTTCAGATACTCGATCGGTGTATGGTGGGTCATCTGATAAAAAAACCGGCAGAAATACCTCGGAGACATGGAAGCTGCCTCAGCCAGCTGAGACAAGGTGATCTGGCTTGCGATATGCTGGTCCATATAATCAATGACCCGGCGGAGCTGCATGATTCTTTTTACATCCTTCTGGGAGGTATGCGGGAGGGTATCCAGATAAAGATGTTCCGAAAAGACAACTGCAAAAAACTGATACAATCCTCCTATCACAGCCAGTTCATATCCTGTCTTCTTCCCTGCCATCGCTTCAAAAACGCTTCCGATGATCCGGACTGCCTTGTTGATACTCTCCTGCTCCCTGGCCTCTTTGTCTTCTTTTCCATTACCCGACGGAACAAAATGATGATATACGAAAGCCGACCTGTCAATGACCCGCTGAATATATGACGCAGAAGCCTGAGCCTGCTTTAAAAAAACATTCAGGTCAAATACGATACATTCATAAATGCAATCTTTCGGAACCCCTGCGTGAAGGATCCCGCCATGAACAAATACCAGTTCTCCCGCTTTTGCATCAAAACTTTTTTCGTTCAATGTTACCGTAAGACTCCCTTCAAGGACCCGGATCAGTTCGTATTCCGCATGCCAGTGATAATTCATGAGATACCTGGGATGTCCGCTTTCAATATAATAATATTCAAAAGGGAATCCGTACGTTCCATGCCTTTTGGTCTCATTCAGCTCGAGATACTGCATATATCGTTCCTCTCTGCAAAAAAGTGAAAATAATCCTACTAATCGTGATTATAATACTGGAAATACCCCGCTTTCAATGGTAAAATGTTATTATCGTGATAGAATTATTAAAAGGAGGTATTTTTATTATGGGAGATTCAAGAAAACTGATCGGCGGCCGTCCCGTAATCGGTATCCGTCCGGTTATCGACGGTAGAAAGGGACCGCTGGATGTACGTGGTTCTCTGGAAGAGCAGACCATGGGCATGGCTCTGAAAGCTAAAAAGCTCTACGAAGAAAATCTTCGTTATTCCGACGGTACACCTGTAAAGGTCATCATCGCCGACAGTACGATCGGCCGTGTACGCGAGAGCGCTGCATGTGCAGAAAAGTTCAAAAAAGAAGGC
>CACZPF010000366.1 GCA_902782975.1 uncultured Lachnospiraceae bacterium | reverse complement strand
GGCCGGATACCATTCTGGTGTCTGTCATGTATGTAAATAATGAGACGGGGAGCGTCATGCCGGTGGAAAAGATGGGAGAGCTCATTCACAGGACCTGTCCGGAAGCGCTTTTTCACGTCGATGCCATTCAGGCTTTTGGAAAGTATCCGATCTACCCGGCAAGATGCGGCATTGATCTTCTGTCGGTGAGCGGTCACAAGATCCACGGACCGAAGGGGACCGGCTTCCTTTACATCCGCAATGGTGCAAAGGTGCGGCCGATCATCCTGGGAGGAGGTCAGCAGGGCGGGATGCGCTCCGGCACAGACAATGTACCCGGGATCGCGGGCCTTGCGGCGGCAGCCGTAAAGACATGCCGGGATCTCCCCGAAAAGACAGAACATCTGTACCGGCTGAAGAAAAAGATTGCAGAAGGGCTTCAGGAAATTCCGGATGTGTTTATCAACGGAATGCCCATTCAGGAGGCAGCGCCCCATATTATGAATATCAGTTTTACAGGCATCCGGAGTGAGGTCCTGCTCCATGCACTGGAAGAACGGGGAATTTTCGTATCGGCAGGAAGCGCCTGCTCCAGCCATAAACGCAGGCCGAGCGCCACTCTTTCGGCCATGGGCCTTTCAAAAGGACGGATCGAGTCGGCAGTCCGCTTCAGTTTTTGCGAGGAGAACACCGAGGAGGAAGCGGAGTACTGCCTGGCAGTCCTTCGCGACCTGGTGCCGATGCTTCGCCGTTACAGCAGAAGATAGAAATTCACCACAGGAGAACAGGTTATGACATACCATGCATTTCTGATTAAATATGCGGAAATCGCCATCAAGGGAAAGAACCGCTATTTATTTGAAGACGCTCTGGTCAGACAGATCAGGCGCACACTTACCCGCACGGAAGGAGAATTCGAAGTAATAAAGGAGCAGGGACGCATCTATGTTCTCTGCCCGGAACAATATGATTATGATGAGGTGGTCAGCCTTCTGGGAACGGTATTCGGCATTGTGGAATTCTGTCCTGTGATGATCTTTGAGGAGAATGGATTCGAGCAGATGGCCGAGGATGCTGTCACCTACATGAAGAGGATCCATCCAGGCTATGCGGGCACCTTTAAGGTATTTACAAGAAGAGCGAACAAACACTATCCCATGACCTCCATGGAGGTCAGTGCCGAACTGGGCGGACATATTCTGGATGCATTTCTGGAAGCGTCGGTCGACGTGCATGAGCCTGCCCTTTTACTCCATGTGGAGATCCGGGATAAGATCTACTTTTATTCACAGACGATCAAGGGACCGGGCGGTATGCCCGTCGGGACCAATGGAAAAGCGACACTTCTGCTCTCGGGCGGCATCGACAGCCCAGTGGCCGGCTACATGATCGCCAAGCGGGGTGTGACGATCGACGCTGTCTACTTCCATGCGCCGCCCTATACCAGTGAACGGGCAAAACAGAAAGTGGTGGATCTGGCGGCTGTTGTGGCCAGGTACAGCGGCCCCATCCGGCTTCATGTGGTGAATTTTACAGATATCCAGCTTTATATCTATGACAAATGTCCGCATGATGAGCTGACGATCATTATGCGCCGGTATATGATGCGTATCGCAGAGCACTTTGCCGTTCAGGGCCGGAGTCTTGGCCTGATCACCGGGGAGAGCATCGGTCAGGTGGCAAGCCAGACCATGCAGAGCCTCCTCACCACAAACGCAGTCTGCACGCTGCCGGTTTACCGTCCGGTGATCGGCATGGATAAACAGGAAATTGTAGAGCGGGCAAGGCAGATCGGTACGTTTGACACATCGATCCTGCCCTACGAAGACTGCTGTACGATTTTTGTCGCAAAACATCCGGTGACAAAACCGATCCTGAAGGTCATCGAGAAGTCGGAGCGAAAGCTGGAAGAGAAGATCGACGACCTGCTGAAGACCGCCATCGAAACGACAGAAGTGATCGTCGTGGAATAAAAGACAGAACCACCGGCCGCCTTCTGGTGACATCCTCCAGACGGCGGCTCTGTGCATAAAAAAGGACAGGAAAGTACATTTCTTCCCTGTCCGGACGGATCTTCGATCAGATAGTTAACCGGGTCATAAATATTATTCTACTACATATTTCTCGATGACTGCCATGACATTGTCAAGGGCGGCGCCGTCGGCATGGATATTCAGGTCGATAGATTTGGAAAGGTCGAGGCTGAAGATCCCCATGATAGATTTGGCATCGATGACATAACGGCCGGATACAAGATCAAAATCGCAGTCAAAACGGCTGATCTCGTTGACAAAAGCTTTTACTTTATCAATCGAATTCAGAGAAATTTTTACTGTTTTCATATTTGAGATATTCCTCCCTGGATATAATATTATTCTGTGGAATGACCGGTATCAGCTGTCCGGTTTTTCCTTATGAATATCATCTTAACTGAGTATATTTAAAAAGTCAAGGTACAAAGGAGAAAAATGCTTCATGCATAGAAAAGCCGCTTTTCACAATCTTGGATGCAAAGTAAATGCGTATGAGACCGAAGCCATGCAGCAGCTTCTGGAGGATGCGGGCTATGAGATCGTACCCTTTGCTCCGGGGGCGGATGTATATATTATCAATACCTGTTCGGTGACTAACATAGCAGACAGGAAATCCCGCCAGATGCTGCACAGGGCCCGCAAAATGAATCCGGGGGCTGTTGTGGTGGCTGCGGGCTGCTATACGCAGACAGATACGGAAGGGGTCCGCACAGATCCGGCGGTTGACATTATTCTCGGAAATAACTGTAAAAAAAACATCGTTGAAGTTCTCGAAGATTTCGAACGGAACCGCCATTCCGTGCCGGATGGGCAGCAGATAAAACCGCCGGCGGAAGAAGAGCGGATCTCCATGACAGACATCAGTCATGTGAAAGAATATGAAAGCCTCTCGATCAGCAGGACGGCGGAACATGTCAGGGCCTTTATCAAGGTGCAGGACGGATGCAATCAGTTCTGCAGCTACTGCATTATTCCCTATGCAAGAGGCAGGGTGCGCAGCCGCCGCGCAGATGATGTGCTGGAGGAAGTCAGAACTCTTTCGGCAAAGGGGTACCAGGAGGTCGTCCTCACGGGAATTCATCTGAGTTCGTACGGATCAGATTTTAAAGACGAAAAAGCAGACCTTCTTTCACTGATCCAGGAGGTGCAGCAGATCACGGGAATTGAAAGGATCCGGCTTGGTTCGCTGGAACCCCGGATCATCACGGAAGAATTTGTCCGCACGCTCGCCTCCATTCCAAAAATCTGTCCGCACTTTCATTTGTCTTTGCAGAGCGGATGTGCGGATACCTTAAAAAGGATGAACCGGCATTATACGAAAGAAGAGTACCGTGAAAAGTGTGCTCTGTTAAGAAAATACTTTGACTCTCCTGCCCTGACCACAGATGTTATCACGGGTTTTCCCATGGAGACGGAAGAAAACTTTGAAGAGTCCTACGCGTTTGTCAGGGAAATTCATTTTTACGAAACCCATGTTTTTCCCTATTCCCGCAGGGAAGGAACGAAAGCTGCCGCCATGTCCGGCCAGCTCACGGAGGCAGTCAAAAAGCAGAGAAGTGAGCAGCTTCTGATCCTGAATGAAAAGCGGAAGACGGAATATGAGCAGTCCTTTATCGGCAGACCTCTGTCGGTTCTTCTGGAAGAAGAAATTACCGTGAAAGGGGTACCTTATCTTGCCGGCCACAGTAAAGAGTATCTGACAGCGGCCGTTCCGAAGACCCGGAACTTCCACATCAATGATATCTGCATAGTGACGCCGAAATCCTTTCTGGAGCCGCATATTCTGCTGTGTGATCAGCAGGATGAATGTCCCGCCTGATACTCTTGTGATTCCGGATACAAAGAAGGAGCCGGATCAGGATATATTTCGGATATAAATAAGATTCAGAACTATGGAAACCAAAAAACCGGTTGTAATTCACTCTCGATTATATTAAAATAGTTATGATAAACACAAAGGATGTGAAGCAAATGGCAGAGACTAATCTCGGCAATACACAGTATTTCCGCGTTGTGCCTGACCCGGACATTGATGTAAAGGAAGTACTGAAACTGATCTACACAGCGCTGGAAGAAAAGGGATACAATCCGGTCATCCAGATCGTCGGTTACATTATGTCCGGAGATCCGACCTATATCACCAGCCACAAGGGTGCCCGCAGTACGATTATGAAAGTAGACCGTGACGAAGTAGTAGAAGAACTGCTGCGGGAATATATTAAAAACCGTTCCTGGGAGGACAGAGAATGAGGATTCTGGGGCTGGATTACGGTTCCAGAACAGTGGGAGCGGCTATCAGTGATCCGCTGGGCATTACGGCACAGGGGATCGGGACGATCTGGCGGGAAAAGGAGAATCATCTCCGAAAGACCATCGCCAGGATCGAGGAGCTTATAAAGGAATACGAGGTCGAAACGATCGTCCTCGGATTTCCGAAAAACATGAACAATACCATCGGAGAACGGGCCCTGAAAGTACAGGAATTTAAAGAAAAGCTTGAGCAGCGGACAGGTAAAAGGGTCATCCTCTGGGATGAACGCCTTACAACGACAGCTGCGGAAAAAACTCTGATGGAAGCAGGAGTCCGAAGAGAAAACCGTAAGCAGTATCTGGACTCCATGGCTGCGGCTCTTATTTTGCAGGGATACCTTGATCTTGCGGGCAGCAGTCAGCAAAATGAATAAAAAGCAGGACCTGAGGGACAGCCTGACAAGGCGGTCTCTTGTTGCTACGTCTAATTATGGTTTCAGGGAAACGTTGATAAAACGTTTCCACCACCGGATCTGCGTTGCGAAGTGACAAGCAGGTTCAGTCTGCCGCAGTCTCAACATGCAGCAGTTTCTGCACGGTAGAGCCCGTGTGTCAGAGTTTTTCTGGCATGCCTTTTCGCTCTTACGTACATCAAAAAGGAAATGAAGGTTGAAACGCAGTTTCAGATCTGCCATTATTGGCGCAGTAAATGCGCCATGAAAGAGGAAAAAATGGAAAAGATTGGTTTCGTTCGGGAAGACGGCTCAGAAGATTTTTTTATTGTAGAGGAACAGACTTGTATTGGAGGCGTATCCTATCTGCTGGTATCCGATTCAGAAGAAGATGAAGCGAATGCCTATATATTAAAGGATACATCCGAGCCGGACAGTGATACAGCATGTTATACAATGGTGGAAGATGAAGAGGAGCTCACGGCGGTATTCCGGGTATTCCGGGAAATGATGGATGACGTTGATTTTGAAGAATAATTCTGACCGCTTTGTCGGAAATGTGAGCAGAAAAAACCTGAATAGAAAACCAGTCTATGTAAATGTATGGAGGTACATAGATTGAGTAATGGAAAAAAACGAAGCACAGGTGCTTCGGGCAGCAGCCGCAGGGCTGTAAAGAACAGAGGAACGGAAAAAACCGCGGATAGAATTTCTCAGGATCCTGTCCGCGTTCATGAACTTTCAAGAGGAAAGGATATAAAAAAAGATCCGTTAAAGAAAAATACTTTAAAGAAGGAATCATTAAAGAAGGAACCGTTAAAGAAGGAACCGTTAAAGAAGGAACCGTTAAAGAAAGAATCGTTAAAGAAGGAACCGTTAAAGAAGGAACCGTTAAAGAAGGATCCGTTAAAGAAAGATCCGCTGAAGAGAGAATCGTTAAAGAAAGATTCATTAAAGAAAGATTCATCAAAGAAAGAATCGTTAAAGAAAGATTCATTAAAGAAAGATTTATTAAAGAAAGAATCGATAAAAAAAGAACCGTTAAAGAAAGAATCATTCAAGAAGGATCCGTTAAAAAATGATCCGTTCCGGAAAGACTCATCGAGAACCGGGGAAGCAGACTGGCTCAGGGAAACCGTTAAGCCGAAGGAAGTATCCGGCGGGAATGAACTGTCCGCCCTTTCCGCGCGAAAAGGGAAAGGCAGGACCGGCCGGCTGAAGATCATCCCGCTGGGCGGCCTTGAGCAGATCGGCATGAATATCACGGCCTTTGAATATGACGACAGCATCGTCGTTGTGGACTGCGGCCTTTCCTTTCCGGAAGATGATATGCTGGGAATCGACCTGGTCATCCCGGATGTAACCTATCTGAAAGAGAATTTATCCAGAGTAAAAGGCTTTGTCATCACCCACGGCCATGAGGATCATATTGGGGCGCTTCCCTATGTACTGAGGGATATCAACGTACCGATCTATTCGACAAAACTTACGCTTGCCCTGATCTCAAATAAACTGAAAGAACACAATCTGACAAAGACGACGAAATTAAAAGAAGTAAAGCACGGGCAGGTCATCAATCTCGGATGCTTTGCCATCGAATTTATCAAAACAAATCACAGTATCCAGGATGCTTCAGCCCTGGCCATCTATTCCCCGGTGGGGATCGTGGTGCATACAGGAGACTTTAAGGTGGATTATACCCCCGTCTTCGGAGACGCGATCGATCTGCAGAGATTTGCGGAAATCGGGAAAAAAGGCGTTCTCGCCCTGATGTGTGACAGTACCAATGCGGAGAGGGGCGGCTTTACCATGTCGGAGAGGACGGTTGGCAGGGTGTTTGACAACCTGTTTAACGAGCATCGTTCCTCGAGAATCATCATCGCCACGTTCGCATCCAATGTAGACCGTGTACAGCAGATCATTAATACTGCCTATCAGTACAACCGGAAAGTGGCCGTCGAAGGACGAAGCATGGTCAATGTCATTTCTACGGCGGCAGAGCTGGGGTACCTGAGGATTCCTGATCAGACGCTGATCGAGATCGATCAGGTAAAGAATTATCCGGATGAGCAGGTGGTGCTGATCACAACGGGATCCCAGGGAGAATCCATGGCGGCTCTTTCCAGGATGGCCGCAAGTATTCACAAAAAGATCACGATCAAGCCGAACGATACGATCATTTTCAGTTCTCATCCGATCCCCGGCAATGAGAAAGCTGTTTCCAAGGTCATCAACGAGCTGTCCATGAAGGGGGCAAAGGTGATCTTTCAGGATGCCCATGTATCCGGGCATGCCTGTCAGGAAGAGATCAAGCTGATCTATTCTCTGGTAAAACCGCGGTACGCTATACCGGTGCACGGCGAGTACCGTCATCTGACCGCGCAGAAACATGTGGTGGAGGATCTGGGAATCCCGAAGGAAAATATTTTTATCCTTTCGTCCGGCAATGTGCTGGAGATCGATTCAGAAAAAGCCGAGATCACAGGTTCCGTGCAGACCGGTGCTATCCTGGTGGACGGCCTCGGCGTGGGCGATGTGGGCAACATTGTACTCCGCGACCGTCAGCATCTGGCAGAGGATGGGATCATCATCATCGTCATGACGCTGGAAAGAGGCAGCAATGTTGTATTGTCGGGTCCTGATATTGTATCGCGCGGGTTCGTGTATGTAAGGGAGTCGGAGGATCTTATGGATCACGCCCGGGAGTCTGTCGTCAATGCGCTTGAGCGCTGTATCGACAGAGACATTACAGACTGGAGCCGCATAAAGACAGAGGTCAAGGAAGCTTTAAGCGATTATGTATGGAAAAAAACCAAGCGCAGCCCCATGATCCTTCCGATCATCATGGAGGCGTGAAATACGGTGAATGTCCGGCTGTCATCGTGAGATGACAGCACGCCGGAAATAGGAGAGCGTGAGGCGTATCCAATGCGCTGGAAAAGAGGAAACTATGGATGAGATCGACCGACTGACACAGGAACTGCTGCAGGCGATCAAGAACAGCAGTATTTACAGAGTATACCGGGAGAAAGAAGATCAGCTCTCGAATGACAGAGAGCTGTTTGAAAGGGTAAACCGTTTCCGCGGCAATAATTTTTACATGCAGCAGAACGGAGATGACCTGATACGGATCGCTCAGCAGGTGGCGCAGGAATCCAAGGAACTCCGGAGGATCTCAAAGGTCAATGCCTATCTGGACGCGGAGCTGGATTTCTGCCGTATGATGCAGAAGATTTGCGCGACCCTGACAGAGGGAATTGATTTTGCGGCACCGGATCTATAAACAGGGAAGGGAACAGGAGGTGCGAAAAGCATGGGCAGCGCAAGAGATAAGATAGCAAAAGTAAGTCTTGCCATAGCGGGGATGATCTTTCATATAGCCTGTTATGTATGTGTCGCTGTGCTTTTGTTCTGGCTTGGCCAGACAGCATACCATTTCGGGTATAATGTTTTTAATCAGCACGCCATGCATCCCGGTGCAGGTACGGAAGTGACGGTGGTCGTCCGCGAAAATGATTCGGTCCTGAAGATCGGGCGTACGCTTCAGAGCAAAGGACTGATCGAGGATGCTTATGTGTTTGTGGTCCAGGAGTTTCTTTCTGATTATCATGGAGAACTCCAGCCGGGAACTTATCTTCTAAGCACAGCGTATACACCGGGGCGGATCATGGGCATCATGGCTGGCGATGAGGAACAGGAAGGGACTACCGCCGCCTGATCGGGCGAATGAAAAGGAGTTCTGAAAATTGATTATTGACGAACGGCTTCGGACATATATCCACTCTTTGGACAAAGGAAATACACCTTTTCTGGAAGAACTGGAAAATCAGGCACATCAGGACGGTGTTCCCATCATCCGGGCCGAAATGCAGACACTTATCAAGACACTTCTTGCTTTAAAAAGACCGGAGCGGATCCTGGAGGTGGGGACAGCGGTAGGCTTTTCCGCACTTCTTATCTCGGAATATGCAGGGCCGGATGCCAGGATCGTGACGATTGAAAATTTTGAAAAGAGGATCCCCGAAGCACGGGGGAATTTTAAAAAGGCGGGGCGGGAAGGCCAGATCACTCTTCTTGAGGGAGACGCGGGCGATATCCTGCCTTCACTTTCCGGACCTTATGATTTTATTTTTATGGATGCCGCAAAAGGCCAGTATATCAACTGGCTTGCGGATCTGGTCCGTCTGCTTCTGCCGGGAGGGATTCTTCTGTCGGACAATGTGCTGCAGGAGGGAGATCTTACGGAGTCACATTTTCTGGTGGAACGACGGAACAGAACGATCCATAAAAGAATGAGGGAGTACCTGTTTGCCCTTACCCATCACGAACAGCTCTGTACGGTGATTTTGCCCGTCGGCGACGGGGCGGCGCTGTCCGTCAAGGTGGAAAACAGGTGTCAGGAGACAATTTCATGATACAAAACAGAAAAAAACCGGAACTGCTGATCCCTGCAGGAAGTCTTGAGGTCCTGAAAATAGCAGTTCTTTACGGGGCGGACGCGGTCTATATCGGAGGGGAAGCCTTCGGACTGCGGGCAAAAGCAAGAAATTTTTCGAAAGAGGATATGGAACAGGGCATCGCCTTTGCCCATGCGCACGGCGTAAAAGTTCATGTGACGGTGAACATTCTGGCGCACAATGAAGATCTGGAAGGCGTGAAAGAATATCTATACGAGTTAAAAGGCATGAAGCCGGACGCCCTGATCATTGCAGATCCCGGGATCTTTACGCTGGCAGGTGAGATCTGCCCGGAGATCGACCGGCACATCAGCACCCAGGCAAACAATACCAATTATGAGACCTGCCTCTTCTGGTACCGGCTGGGAGCAAAAAGAGTGGTCATGGCAAGAGAATTATCTCTTGAAGAGATCCGCCAGATCCGGAGAAAGGTGCCGGAGGATTTCGAGATAGAAGCCTTTATTCACGGCGCGATGTGCATATCTTATTCCGGCCGGTGCCTTCTGAGCAGTTTCCTTACGGGAAGAGATGCCAACCGGGGCGAGTGTACACATCCCTGCCGGTGGAAGTATTCCCTGATGGAAGAGACACGTCCCGGAGAGTATTTCCCGGTGATGGAAAATGAGAGAGGCACCTATATTTTTAATTCCAAGGACCTTTGTATGATCGGCCATCTCGACGATCTGATCGAGGCGGGGATCGACAGCTTCAAGATCGAAGGCCGGATGAAGACGGCGCTGTATGTAGCCACGGCTGCACGTACCTACCGGAAGGCCATAGATGATTACCTGGAGGATCCTGAGAAATACAGACAGAACATGGACTGGTATCTGGAACAGATCCAAGACTGTACCTACCGGCAGTTTATTACCGGCTTTTTTTATGGAAAACCGGGGCCGGAGAGCCAGATCTATGACAGCAATACCTATATCAAAGAGTTTACCTACCTGGGATTTGTGGAAGAGGTCCTGGAAAACGGCCTTGTACGGATCACTCAGCGGAACAAATTCTCCGTTGGCGAGACGATCGAGATTATGAAACCGGACGGGCGGAACCTTCCTGTGAAGGTGGAACAGATCCTGAACAGCGATCATGAGCCGATGGAAAGCGCTCCGCACCCGCAGCAGGCACTGTATGTAAAACTGGCAGCGCCGGTTTCGGAGTATGACATATTAAGAAGGGCAGACGCCGGCAGATGAGGAAACCGTCGGGAAGTTCGCAATTACCTAAAGTGAAGAGAATGGAAGGGAGAGAAACATGAAGGTTCTGAATTTCGGTTCTTTAAATCTGGATTATGTATATCAGGTCGACCATATTCTGGCTCCTGGCGAAACACAGACAGCCGGCAGCCGTACCATCTTCTGCGGCGGGAAAGGGTTGAACCAGTCGATCGCTCTTTCAAGAGCCGGCGCGCAGGTCTACCATGCAGGCCTTGTTGGAGACGGCGGGGAGGCTCTTCTTGACATACTGAAGGAAAACCAGGTAAATACATTCTATACAAGACAGATAGAAGGCCCCGGAGGACACACCGTGATACAGGTGGATAAAAACGGGCAGAATTCCATTCTTCTCTTTGCAGGCACCAACCGCCGGGTGACCAGGGAATTTGTTGACGAAGTGATGGAAGGCTTTACGCAGGGAGACTATCTGGTCCTTCAGAATGAGATCAACGAGCTTCCATATATTATTGACAGTGCTTATAAGAAGAAACTGAAGATCGTTCTGAACCCTTCTCCTTATGATGACCACCTGGACAGCTGCGACCTTCAGAAGGTGTCTCTTTTCCTCATCAACGAGGTAGAAGGATATCAGATCTCCGGCGAAAAGGACCCGGAGGAGATCCTGGATGCCATGCAGAAAAAATATCCGGAAGCAGCAGTCGTCCTGACACTCGGCTCTGCCGGCAGTATCTATATGGAAGGCGGGGAACGGATCCACCAGGATATCTATAAAGTCAGGGCAGTGGACACCACGGGAGCCGGAGATACCTTTACAGGGTATTTTATTGCCGGCCTTCTGGAGGGAATGTCAAAAAAGGATGCGCTTGTTCTTGCCGCGAAAGCTTCAGCGATCGGGGTGACCAGGCCCGGCGCGGCGGCTTCTGTTCCTGCCAGAAAAGAAGTGGACGGATGGGACCCGGAACAGTAAGGTTCTTTCTGCAAAGTTTACGGACGGCAGGTCTATGACAGCATCGCGACATCGATAAGGGGAATTATATTATGAAAAAGAGAATCGAACACCTGCTGGCGGGCAGATTCTGCTATCAGGCACCGCCTCTTTTATTTTCTGAAAAAAATCTTGAGATCAGTCTGGCTGCGGGGGAGACCAGAAAAGGGGAAGTCTATTTTGGCGCGGAAGATAACCGGAAGATCCGTGGTTATATTACGACCGGAGACAGAAGGATCATGCCGGATATTACGGAGTTTTCCGGAACGACTATCCGGCTGCCCTACGAGGTTAACGCAGAAGGTCTGTCCCCGGGTGAAACAAGAAATACTTTTCTGTGTTTTACGACAAGTGTCGGGGAGGCATTTCTGCCTGTCAGCCTGACGGTCACCGCGGACGGAACAGCTGCGGAATATCCGGGGATCCATACCATGGAGGATTTCAGAGATCTGGCCAGAGAAGATTTCCGGGAGGCTTACCGGTTTTTTACCGGCAGCGGGTTTCCGGCGTTCTTAAAGAAGCAGGCGAAGAGCGACATGGGGATGTATCAGGGGTTTTCCACAAACCCTGTGACGTATCAGCATCTGGAAGAATACCTGATCGCCAACGGTCTGAAGGAAAAGGTAACGATCCAGGTGCCGGAGGAGACAAAAAACCATTTTTCCGTACACGAATCGGTCAGTGAGACACTGCGGATCTATCGAAGCGGCTGGGGGCACCTGCGTCTGGATGTAAGGCCGAAGGGGGATTTTCTCGAGGTCGAAAAGCGGGTGATCACGGACGAAGACTTTATCGGCAGCAGCTATGTGCTGACCTATGTGATACGGCGTGAAAAACTGGGCAATAACAATTCCTGCGGCGAGATCCGCCTGGTCAGTCCCTATGAGGAAAAGACCATCCGGATCGTAGCTTCCAGAGCAGCCAGAATACAGGTGAGCATCCGTACAGAGGAAAAAAAGCTCTGGCTTGGTCTTATGAAAGACTATGTGGAATATCTTTGCGGCGGGTCGGATTTTTCCACCTGGGCTGGCAGCAGCCATTTTTATCTGAACCGTCTGAAAGAATCCGGGTTCGTCTATCCTGAGTACCGGCTCTATGAAGCCTACGTGCTTCATACCGAAGGAAAAAACATAGAAGCAGGGGAAATTCTCGATTCCTTTCAGGAAAAATCCTTTTCTCCGGACGAGCAGGACCTTGCCGGGGCATGGCTTTATCTGTGCTATAAGACAGGCATGATCAGAGAAAAGGAGGGCGTCGTCAACAGACTGAGAGATTATTCCTATCAGTCTCCGGGAAGCTTCCTTCTTTTCTACCTTCTCATGGACCTGGATATTCATCTGAAAGAAGATAAGAGGAAAGTACTCCAGAAGCTGGAGGATATCTACTATGCCGGCTGCTTCAGCCCCGTCCTTTACTTTACGGCATGGAAAATGATAAAAAAGGATATGACCTTATTCCGCAGGGTTTCTCCTTTTTTTGTCCAGGTATTTCTGTTTGCCGGGCGAAGAGGGCTGCTGGATCCGGAACTTGCCATGAGGCTTTCGTATCTGTCGGGATATGAGAAGACCTTCGAGGAAGGGCTGTACCGGGCACTGGTCATGGGATATGAAGCATATCCGGAGGATGATGCCCTGGAAATGCTCTGCCGCTACATCATGCGGGGGAATCCCCGAAAGATGGAATACTTCCGGTGGTACAGCCTGGCCGTCAGGCAGGGCATCCGGCTGACAAGACTTTACGAATACTACATGGAGACGCTGGACATTTCCTATCACCAGGATATGCCAAAGGCTCTGATGATGTATTTTTCATATAATAACAACAATCTGGGCGACAGAAGAAAGGCGTTTTTATATGCCAATGTTCTGGCCGGGAGGGACCGTTTTCCGGAAGAATACGAGAGCTACCGGGAAGCGATGCAGGAGTTTACACTCCGTAAATTGAAGGAGGGACGTATCAATGAAGACTATGCGTCTCTTTATCAGGAATTCATCCATCCCCCGCTGGAGCGCGATAAGGCTGCGTCTCTTGCCTCTCTTCTG
>CACZPF010000365.1 GCA_902782975.1 uncultured Lachnospiraceae bacterium | reverse complement strand
ATTATATTTGAAAGGAGTTACTTTATATGATACATCCATCTTATAACGAGCTGATCGCAGCCATCAATCAGAATGCCGAGGAGGATGACAATACACTGGCCCTGAACAGCCGTTATTCTCTGGTCCTTGCTACGAGCAAGCGGGCACGGCAGCTGATTGCCGGGGCAAAGCCTCTTGTCAAGGCAGAGCCGAATAAAAAACCGCTGTCTATCGCGATCGATGAATTATACAAAGGCAAAGTAAAGATCTACGAAGAGCTTTCAGAGGCAGAAGATGAAGCTGCTGCCGTTCTGGCCGGTCTGGATGGCGGGGACGATTCTACCGGACTCCCTGGTTTTTCTGAAAAAGATGCCGCAGAGGATACAGAAGGTCCGGATGAGGATCTGGAAGAAGATTTAGAAGAAGAATTAATAGAAGAGACGGATTTTGATGAATCTCCTGCGGAAGATGCTGAAAACCTCTCCGGAGAGACAGATGCCTTAGAATAAAGGCTGTGCCGGGACCGGATCCCGCTATTAAATGGTTGCAGAGGATACTATGAAAATCTTATTTATCTCACTTGGCTGCGATAAGAACCTTGCAGATTCGGAACAGATGCTTGGCATGCTTACGGCAGAAGGTCATACAGTCGTGGACAGCGAAGAGGAGGCCGAAGCGATTATTATCAATACCTGCTGCTTCATTCATGATGCAAAGCAGGAGAGTATCGATACCATTCTTGAAATGGCCGAATATAGAAAGTCAGGCCCCTGCCGGGTACTGATCGTTACAGGCTGTCTTGCCCAGCGCTATCAGAAAGAGATCCGTGAAGAGATCCCGGAGGTAGATGCTGTTCTCGGGACGGCTTCGTGCGACAGGATCCTGGATGCGATCGCATCTGTCCTGGATGGCCGTGGCTTTGAGGACTATGCGGATATCGACCGGCCTGTCCCCATGCTTGGAAAACAGATCCTTACCACAGGCGGACATTTCGGATATCTGAAAATTGCAGAAGGCTGTGATAAGCATTGCACATACTGTATCATTCCCAAACTGCGCGGCCGGTATCGAAGCGTTCCTATGGAGCGCCTCGTTATGCAGGCGCGCGAGATGGCGGAAGATGGTGTGAAAGAGCTCATTCTGGTCGCGCAGGAAACGACCCTTTACGGCACCGATCTTTATGGAAAAAAATCCCTTCATGTTCTGCTTGAAGAACTCTGCCGGATCGAATCTCTCCGCTGGATCCGCATCATGTACTGCTATCCGGAAGAGATCTATGAAGAACTGCTGCAGGTAATGGCCCGCGAGCCGAAGATATGTCATTATCTGGATATGCCTGTACAGCATGCCAGCGACCGTATTCTGCACCGGATGGGCCGGAAGACCTGCAAAAAAGAACTGATCTCCAGAATAGAGCATATACGGGAAGTGATTCCGGATATCGTACTTCGGACGACTTTGATCACAGGTTTTCCCGGTGAGACAGAGGAAGAGTACCAGGAACTTCTTTCTTTTGTAGAAGAGATGGAATTTGAACGACTTGGCGTTTTCACTTATTCTGCAGAGGAAGGTACGCCTGCCGCCGAAATGACGGACCAGATTCCGGAGGAAGTAAAGGAGCAGCGCCGTGATGCAGTCATGGAACTGCAGCAGGAGATTTCCGCAGGGATCGGAGAGAGTTTCATCGGCCAGACACTTCTCGTTATGATCGAGGGAAAGGTTGCGGATGAAGCAGCCTATATCGGCCGTACCTATGGAGATGCCCCAAAGGTTGACGGGTATATTTTCGTACAGACAGGGGAGATTCTCATGACCGGGGATTTTGCAAAGGTCGTTGTTACAGGCGCATTGGAATATGATCTGATAGGAGTGCTTCAGGATGAATACACCGAATAAGCTTACAATTGGACGAATCATCGCCGTACCTGTCCTCGTGGCCTTTTTACTTACCGGATGGGGCGGTTCCTATAACCGTATCATTTGTCTTATACTTTTTGCCGGCGCAAGCATTACGGACTGGGCTGACGGATATCTGGCAAGAAAGAATCATCTTGTTACGAATTTCGGGAAATTTATGGATCCGCTTGCTGATAAACTGCTTGTCTGCTCTGCCATGATCTGTATGATAGAACTGGGACGGCTTCCGGCCTGGTTTGTTATCGTAGTGATCGGAAGAGAATTTATTATCAGTGGTTTCCGTCTGATCGCAGTAGAGAATGGCGTTGTGATCGCGGCAAATTACTGGGGAAAATTTAAAACAGTATCGCAGATGATCATGATCATTCTTCTGATCCTTGATCTGCCCGGAACCTTTTTTGGCGCTTTGTCGCAGATCTTTATCTGGCTTTCGTTGATCCTGACCGTTGTATCTCTTTGTACTTACATCTGGCAGAACCGTTCCGTCATCTCTATGCAGGGATGATGTCCATTCCATGATACGCCCTGACCTCGCGGCGGATCCCTCACTGCACATCTTTCATTTCCGGTGCCTGCCGGCAGAATGGATATGCATGAAGGCTTCTTCTGCACCTGGCCGGGGCGTGTCCTTTTCTACGGTCGCTGCGGTGTAAGGGCAGGTTTCCGTCGGGAGGAGAAATCGAATCTGCTGTCTCATAAACAGTACACGCATTTAACAAACAGTTGACACTCTTTCTGCTGTTTAGTATAATGTTATTAATAACTTCGTAAAATATTATTCTGAACATTGAAATATTTGTTGAGGGAGTACAAAAATGAATGATCAATCGAAGCTAAATGACTGCAAGGGCTGTTCTGTAATTCGAAGGCGCGGTGCAGCGTGTATTGTGTTTCTGCTTGTTTTGTCTCTGTTTATATTCGCGGACACGGCAGAGGTTTCCGCCGCAGCGGGGACATTTCAGGTACGGGACGGTAAAACCTATTATGTCTATGCAGATGGACACCATCACACCGGCTGGCTCACGATCGGCACTAACAAGTATTATTTTTATAGTACCGGGAAAATGGCAACCGGATGGACAAAGATCAACGGAAAACTGCGCTATTTCCGAAAAACGGACGGCCTGATGTTTCGCGGGATCAAAAAAATCGGAAACAGCTATTATTATTTTTCCAACAGTTCTGACCCCGACAGAGACGGCGCCAAGGCAAAGGGTTTTGTAACGGTCAATAAAACGACCAGATACTATCTGGATCCTGTAAACGGGAAGGCGCATACAGGCTGGCTTTCCGCCAATTCCAAAAAGTATTACTGCAGTAATTCCGGCAAGCTGTATACCGGTCTTAGAAAAATTGATAAATATTATTATCTGTTTTATTCCACAGGCCCTTTATGTGAGAATAAACAGGGACTGAAGAAAATCGGTAATTATATCTATTATGTAAAAGATGACGGCCATTGTCATATAGGCTTTACGACCATCAACGATCAGCAGTATTATTTCGATTCCGAGGGAAGGCTGCTGGTAAACGCAACCTTTACAGTGGATGACGTTCTTTACACTTCGGACAGTAACGGTGTGGCAAAAAGGACATCCATCTCCGGTTCTGCTGCTGACAATTGTACATATAATTATGAGGTAAAATCATCCGGCGGGACAACTTATGTTCTGGCTCATGATAAAAACGGGCGGAATTATTATGTAGTCAATGAATTTCTTACGCATCCGGGCGTAGCGGACGGTAAGAAGTCGGATCTGGATCTTCTGGCTGCGATCGCCGAATGTGAAGCAGGAGATCAGGGGCT
>CACZPF010000364.1 GCA_902782975.1 uncultured Lachnospiraceae bacterium | reverse complement strand
TCCGTCGAACGTCTACCGTATCTGCCAGGAAACAGCATATTCGAAAGCTAAGAGTAGCCCCTTTAGTGCCGCAAGGTGGTGGCAGCGCTCTCCGGGGAGCAGGGATGACAGGGCCCTTGAAGTATATGTTAACGGCAGTCATGGCGGAACAGGGGTTAACGTGGATTACGATAACGGATCAGCGCGCCCTGTCCTTTGGGTTTATACGGATGCGTTAATCAAAGCGGATCCTGCCGCGCTGCCATCCATTGCCGATGAGACAACATCCATCACGGAAGCTCTGGCCCTTGTTGCGCAGGCCCGGACGATGGATGACCAGTTCACACTTTTGGATGAGCTCGCGTCTGTATACGCAGATACGCTGGAAACAGAAGGATGGAAAGAGGATCTGAACGGTGTTTTTGCAATAGAAGAGAAGAAAAATCTGATTCCTGACCTGGAAGAGGCAGATACTGTAGAAAATGAGGAAGAAGCAGGCAGCCTTTTACAAGGCAGGAAAATGATCGCGCTGTATGATGACGACCATGAGAATTTCTGCCTGCTCGGCGATTTCTATACACGGCTTCCGGAAGAGATGCGGGCGGCCTCCCTGGAAGAGGCGGACGCTATTCTTTATCTGGATTCTAATACGGAGGGCCGTACAGATTATATAGGCTCTGCCTATGACAGAACATATGGGATATACCTGATTGACCAAAATAACCAGCATGCCGTCAGATTGTATTGGGAAAGGACGACGCCTCCTGCCAGCGGAAAGGGTCCCCTTTATGGTGACGAAGTGGCGATGGAAACATTATGGGAAGCGATCAGACCTTTGATTTATGATGTTCAGTAACGAACCTGGTGGCTTGTGTCCCGGGAAGGAAAATGCTTATGAGAAAAAGATGGAAGAAGTTTATGGCGCGGTTTCGTCATATTGTAATGGTTTTTGCAGTGGTATGTTCAATGTGTTCATTTACATGTCTCTCCCTGGCAGAACAGGAAACGACTGCTGACGAACAGCCTTTTGAGAAGGATAGTACATCATCTGGAATAGACGACAGGGGGCCGCTTTCAGATCTCAAATCAATTGTTACTGAAGCAAATCGTTCAGACTATGATTTCACAGAAAAAGCGTTGGAATATCTGTATACGATAAGTGAAAACTATCCTGACAGAACTGTCCCGGACGGTGAATCTACCGGTACGCATGACGAATTCTGCAGCTGGCTGATTGCCGAACTGACTGCCTGCGGCTATGCTCCGGAACAGATCGAAGAACAGACATTTTCAGGTGAAAGCATGTTTGGGGATCCGGTGCAGGGCCGAAATCTGATCCTGACGATCCCGGGGAAGCAGGAAAGACAGATTATTGCCGGCGCACATTTTGATGGCTCCGGTATAGGGGATAATGGTTCCGGGGTGGCGCTCCTGCTGGCGGCTGCTGTGAACCTCGTTGAAACCACGCCTCAGTATACCATTAAGTTTATCTTTTTTGATTGCGAAGAAGAGGGAAAAGTGGGAAGCAGGTATTACGCCGGACAGATGTCTGAAGAAGAGGTTTCCTCTACGCTTTACATGATCAATTGCGATGCCCTTGCATTTGGAGATTTCTGCAATATCTACGGCGGTGTGTATGGCGATGAGTATGACGTTGATTTTTTGGCATTTGTTGAAGGAGAAGAAATTCCAGAACCGGAGATAACTCAAACAGAAGGTTATGAATTTGCCGCAGATATTGCAGAGCAGCTGGGTTTCCGGGTCTTTCGGACGGAAGATCTGGAAGGTTATTTCGAGACAAATGGTCACGGTATGGAGCCTCAGGAAGAAGCGTTTTTTACAAATCCCTGGACCTTTGCCCATCCGGCCCCTGTCAATAAAGAGTTCGTTCCGCCATCCCCAGCCACGTTCGGCGGGAGTGATCAGGCACCGTTTGCCATACGCGGTATCCCTTATATTTACTTTGAGGCGGCCAACTGGTGGGCGGAAGGAACGGATCCGTCTACTGCCTACATGGGTTATAATGAAACCTACGATGAAAGCATGGGGGTTGGGGGTCAGTTCATGAATACGGATTACGATACACTTGAGGAACTGAACCGTTATTTTCCGGGCCG
>CACZPF010000363.1 GCA_902782975.1 uncultured Lachnospiraceae bacterium | reverse complement strand
GTAAGTAAAAAAGTAGGGAATAGTGTGGTACGCCACAGAATCACCAGATTGATCAGAGAAGGTTATCGTTTAAATGAAATGAAATTCCGGGAAGGACTGGATATCGTAGTGATCGCAAGAACGACTTCCAAGGGAATCTCATATCATACAATGGAAGGAGCTCTTCTTCATATTGCAAAAAAGCAGGAGGTACTGATTTGAAATTCCTTCTTATTAAAATGATACGTATCTATCAGAAATATATTTCACCTATGAAGAGAACAAAATGTCCTTATATTCCCACATGTTCTCAGTATGGTCTGGAAGCAATCCAAAAACATGGCGCATTAAAAGGATCTTTACTTGCATTGTGGAGAATTTTGCGCTGCAATCCGTTCTCACACGGAGGATACGATCCGGTGCCCTGAAAGATCAGGCAGAAATTTTCTGCAGCTATCATCTTTAGCCCGGAAAAGTAAACCAAAAGTAAATACAGGAGGAATTGAAACTTGGAATTCTTTTTGGCGACAAAGAGCACAACTCCTATCATCGGGCAGGTAGCCACTGTGATGGGATGGATCATGAACGGGATTTTCAATTTCCTGAATCTGTTCGGTATCCAGAATCTTGGTCTTTGTATTATCATTTTCAGTATCATTATCTATCTGCTTATGACGCCCTTACAGATCAAGCAGCAGAAGTTCAGCAAACTGTCGGCCGTCATGCAGCCGGAGATCCAGAAAGTACAGAAAAAGTACCAGGGCAAGCGTGATCAGGAATCCATGCAGAGAATGAACGAAGAAACACAGGCCATTTATCAGAAATATGGCGTTTCTCCTTCAGGAAGCTGTGTACAGCTGATCATTCAGTTTCCGGTTCTGATGGCTTTGTGGCAGGTTATTTACAGGATTCCTGCTTATGTAGGATATGTAAAAGAAATCTTTGCAGATACTGTAAGCAAGATAGTAGCAGTAGACGGATTTACAGAACTGATTCAGACATTTATGGCTGACAACAAGATGGCAAGAGTTAATCTTGTACTGGAAGACGGAGTTGCCACCAGCAATTCCATCGTAGATTTTCTGTATTCTCTCTCTCCTGCCCAGTGGACAGCTTTTTCCGAGATGAAGGAGTTTTCCGGATTTTCAGATACGATAAACTCTGCTGCATCAGGTATTTCAAAGATGCAGAGATTTCTGGGGCTGAATATTGCAGAACAGCCGCTCACTTATATTACAGCAGTCGTTAAAGGTGGTTCTATCCTTCTTGCAATACTTGCACTTCTGATTCCGGTTCTTTCCTGGCTCACTCAGGTGATCAATCTTAAGCTGATGCCGCAGGCCGGAAATGCAGATAATAATGCAGGTGATACGATGGCTTCTTCCATGAAGACGATGAACACGATCATGCCTCTTATGTCCGCCGTATTCTGCTTTACATTTCCTGTAGGTATGGGTATCTACTGGATCGCCAGTGCAGTTGTAAGATCGATCCAGCAGGTAGTGATCAATAAACATCTGGATAAGATCGACATGGATGTCCTCATCAACGAGAACATGAAAAAGATGGAAGAAAAACGTGCAAAGAAAGGTCTTCCTCCCCAGAAGATCACTACACAGGCTCATCAGAGTGTCCGGAATATCAACACCGAAAAAGCTTCTGCTGCAAAACAGAATAATACATCCAATGCCAAAAAGGTTGAAGCTGCTTATCAGAATTCCAGAAATGCAAAACCTGGAAGTATAACAGCGAAAGCAAATATGGTGCGTGATTTTGATGAAAGAAACAAAAAGAAATAAAAGAGGATTTATATACAGGATGTTATAAGGAGTCGGTCATGGAAGAATATATGCAGTTTTCGGCTAAAACAAAAAGTGAAGCGATTACCAAAGCTTGTATGGAACTTGGCGTATCCAGTGATCAACTTGATATTACAGTTGTAAGCGAAGGAAGCTCAGGATTCTTTGGTATTGGAAGTAAGCCGGCTGTTATTAAAGCAAGACGAAAAGCAGTACCTGACGAAGAACAGGATATGAAGGAAATCCTGGACAGCGTCAAAAATGTGAGTCTTGATTCAGTTGAAGAAAAGAAAAAAGAGCAGGTAAAAAAGCCTGAAAAGAAAGCGCAGGAAAAACAGTCTGTAAAAGAAAAGAAAGAAAAGCCTGTCGAGAAAAAGGAAAAGCCTGTCGAAAAGAAGGAAAAGCCTGTAGAAAAGAAGGAGAAACCTGCGGAAAAGAAGGAAAAGCCTGCGGAAAAGAAAGAAAAGTCTGTAGAAAAGAAAGAAAAACCTGCGGAAAAACAGGAGAAGTCTGTTGAAAAACAGGAAAGAAAAGAAAAAACTTCTGAAAAGCCGGAAAGAAAAGAGAAATCTTCCGTAAAACAGGAAAGAAAAGAAAAATCATCACAGTCTGCCAGAGAAACAGCTTCCGCTGAAAAACGGGATCTCATCGATACAGAATTTGATGAGAATACTGCACGTCAGGAAAAGCAGTCAAAAGATCATCCGGAAAAGGAAAAACAATCCAAGCCGGTAGAAATCCTTACTGACGAAGCAGAAATCAGAGAAATCGAGGAAAGAGCCCGCGTATTTTTGAAAGATGTATTTGCTTCCATGGATCTTGGCGAAGTGGATATAAAATCTGTATACAATCGTGAGGACGGCAGCCTGGATGTGGATTTTGAAGGTGAAGATATGGGTGTTCTCATCGGAAAACGGGGACAGACACTGGATTCTCTTCAGTACCTGACAAGTCTTGTTGTAAACAAAAACAAAGACAAGTATATCCGTGTCAAACTTGATACAGAGGACTACAGACGCCGCCGCAAAGAAACGCTGGAAAATCTTGCCAAGGGAATCGCCTACAAGGTCAAGAAAACCAGAAAACAGGTGGTCCTGGAGCCTATGAATCCCTACGAAAGAAGAATCATTCATTCGGTTCTGCAGAGCAACAAGTATGTAGAAACGGTCAGTGAAGGGGAAGAACCCTACAGACATATTGTTGTAAAACTGAAGAAAAACTGGGATTAATTTTTGAGAATAGATGACAGTTAAAGATTGTTCTGGTGAAAGCAGAATAGTTCTTGAATAAACAGATTCATGAATATATGTTTGCTTTCACCGGAACTTTTTTTATAATATGAAACTACAAACGACACCAGGCAGTACAGGAACAGAATAAGATAGAAACATATATAAGATAGGAACATATATAAGGAAAGTATAGGAAATGTACGAAGATACAATAGCTGCGATTTCCACTGCACTCTCGGAATCTGGCATAGGAATTGTAAGGATCAGCGGAGAAAAAGCTTTTGATGTGATCTGCAGGATATTCCGTCCGGCAACAGATGGCAAAGATCTGAAAAAAGTTCCCTCACAGACGATCCATTACGGATATATATATGATAAAGATGAGCCAGTTGACGAAGTACTTGTCATGATTATGAAGGCTCCTCATACTTATACGGGAGAAGATACGGTCGAGATCAACTGCCATGGAGGTATCATTTCCATGAAAAAAGTTCTGGAAACCGTATTAAAAAACGGACCCAGGATCGCTGAGCCGGGAGAATTTACGAAAAGAGCATTTTTAAGCGGGCGTATCAGTCTTTCTGAGGCGGAAGCAGTCATGGACCTCATCCAGGCAAAAAATGATTTTGCCATGAAAAGTGCTCTTAACCAGTTAAAAGGATCCGTGAGCAATTCCATCAAAACAGTACGTCAGGAATTACTTTATCATATAGCCTATATAGAAACAGCCCTGGATGATCCTGAACATTATGACCTGACAGATTATGGCAGCGAGATCAAACAGGTTATATTAAAAAATAAAAAGACGATCGATGAACTGACGGGTACTTTTGACGAAGGCAGAATGATAAAAGAAGGTATCAAGACTGTTATTCTTGGAAAACCAAATGCAGGAAAATCTTCTCTTCTGAATTATCTCCTGGGCGAAAACCGCGCCATAGTTACAGAAATTGCAGGTACGACACGGGATGTACTGGAAGATTATATAAATCTGAAGGGAATATCACTGCATATCGTCGACACAGCCGGTATCCGAAATACAGATGACAAAGTAGAAAAAATCGGGGTAGAAAGAGCAAAAACAGCAGCCCGGGAAGCAGACCTTATCCTTTATGTAGTTGACTCTTCCACTCCTTTTGATGATAATGATAAAGAAATCATCCGTCTGCTGGGTGATAAAAAAGTTATTGTAATCTATAATAAAACAGATCTCTCCTCCGCTGTTGAACAGAAAGATATCGAAGAAAAGACAGGTTTTCCTGTCATTCCTCTTTCAGCGCTTATGGAGACAGGAAAAGAAAATCTTGAAAAACAGATCCAGACTATGTTCTTTGGCGGCGAACTGACATTTAATGACGAAGTCTATATAACCAATGCAAGACATAAAGAAGCATTAAGACAGGCATCCGAAAGCCTCTCGCTCGTACTCTCGTCAATAGAAGACCAGATGCCTGAAGACTTTATAACCATTGATTTAATGGATGCGTGTGATAAACTGGGCAGTATAACAGGAGAATCAGTAAGAGACGATGTGATCAATGAAATCTTCAGCAAATTCTGC